>NZ_CP136422.1:3952500-4252500 GCF_034355335.1 Blautia coccoides | reverse complement strand
GCTTTACAGTTTGTGAGGCGATTAGAAATTATGTTTCCTGTCCTATTATTTTTTTAACAGCTCGTGTTGAGGACTGTGATAAAATCAAGGGGTTTGCTATCGGTGCTGACGACTATGTTGTAAAGCCTTTCTCTATTGATGAATTAGAAGCTAGAGTTGCTGCCCATTTGCGGAGAGAGAAAAGGCATAGTTCGTCTGCAATAGTACAGTTCGATAAAAATATAGTAATTGATTATTCATCACGAACGGTTTTTTATAAAAATGCTGAAATAAACTTTACGAAGAAAGAATTTGATATAATTGAATTTCTTTCACAAAACAAAGGTATTGTTTTCGACCGTGAAACAATCTATGAAAAAGTATGGGGGCTAGATGGTTGCGGTGACAATTCTGTTGTTACGGAACATATACGACGGATAAGAACAAAATTTCTTTCTATGAGTGATAATCCTTATATAGAAACTGTTTGGGGGTGCGGATATAAGTGGAAAAAATAAGGGAAAAAAAATTAGTATACTATATTGAGAACAGGAGTATTAAAATTTCATTTATTCTTTACGCACTTATTTCTTTAGTAGTTGGTATTACTATAAGTGTTACTGCCATTGCTCTTGTTGATAATTATAGAATGAATCTTAACTATAAATATGAGGACATGACAACAAGATATGATATACCTGAAAATGGTTCATTTATAGCAAAATACAATAATGACCAGACAGAGTATACAATATATAATGCAAGCCAAAAGAAAGTATGTAGTTTTGTTGTAGACTATCAAAAAGAACGCCCGGTACAAGAATACGTTTATCCAAATCATGTTTCTTATATTGAGGTCTCACCAAACTTTACCAAACAAGATAGGATTGTAGATACTACTTTAGGAATGATAAATATTGCCACTATTCCTGTTGTTCTTTCATTCAGTATGATACTTTGCGTAACTATTTTTATAAAACGAAAATTGGCGAGACCGATAAAGTTACTAACTAATGCTTATAGCAAAATTGAAAACAACGAATTGGACTTTACTCTGTATTACCCCTATAAAGACGAAATGGGTAAGCTGTGTCTTGCATTTGAAAAAATGAAAAATTGTTTATATCAAAACAATCAAAAAATGATACGACAGTTTGCTGAACAAAGACGATTAAATGCTGCTTTTTCGCATGATTTGCGTACTCCCTTAACACTACTTAAAGGGCATACTACAATGTTGTTATCATTTATTCCAAAAGGATTAGTTTCCCAACAAGAGGTAATTGATGAATTATCAACAATGCGTAAGAATGTGGAACGACTTGAAAAACACGTTAATGCCATGACGAATCTATACCGATTAGAAGATATAGAAATCAAAAAAGAGACTATAAACTTTAACTTACTATTAAAATCTTTATCAGATACAACAGAACTGCTTTGTACGGACATAAAATACTCTATTAAGACAAGCTGTAATAATATCGAAAACCTATTTATCAATCTTGATATTGTTGTACAGATTTATGAAAATTTATTATCTAATAGTATTAGATATGCTAATTCAATGATAGATATTGACATTAGTATGAAAAAACAATATTTATTGATTTCCGTCTCTGATGATGGCTGCGGTTTTAAGGATAGTGATATAGAGCGTGTGACATTACCGTTTTACAAATCATCGCAAGACAATACGACTGAACATTTGGGTTTAGGATTAAATATTTGTAAAATATTGTGTGAAAGGCATGGAGGTACATTGAAAATTGCGAATAATGATAAGGGTGGAGCATGTGTTACAGCTTGGATAAAAATCATAGATGTTGATGAAAAATAGATATTTGCTCCATATAATTGGACTAAACATTTATCGAGGAGGTTTTAAAAATGAAAAAATGTATCTGCATAATTTTAGTAATAGCCGTAAGCATTTTATCTGGGTGCAATTCATCACAAAATGAGGAAAATGTATTCCCACAAAATTTTAAAGAATATTACGAGGTTTCGCCTTATGGAAATGAAGAAGAAATTAATTCTTTATCAGATGTTGAAATTACATTAGATAAAAAATGGGATTTTAACTTAGAGAATGCGACATTTTTTATCGAGAACAACTCTGATAAAGAATACCATTGTTCAGAATCTTATTTTGAAATCGAAGCAGAACAATCAGATGTATGGTATCAATTAACTCAACTTTCTGACCCGTCAAAAAACAATGAAGATGATGTTATTATAAAACCATCAGAAAGATTGAGGTTAGCATATGATATTTCTTCGTTTTATGGTGAACTCCCATCAGGGCATTATCGGATAATTATAAGTGTTTCTTATTTTGAATCCCCAAAAGATTGGGATTATGACACATATTATTTGGCATGTGAGTTTACAATAAAATAGCATATTAGAGAGAAAACGAATGATAACAAAAAAATGGATATACTGCCCTATATGCAGAAATAAAACACGCACAAAAATACGAAAGGATACAGAATTGATAAATTATCCTCTATTCTGCCCTAAATGTAAACAAGAAAGCCTAATCAATGTAAGGCAACAACAAATAACTGTTATAGAGCCAGACGCTAAGACGCAGAGCCGATAACACCGAGAATAAGTATTTCTTGGGTTATCGGCTTATTTTATTGGTAATCAAAAGTGGAGCGTTATTCTTCCGCCACTTCCTTAGACTTGATGATTCCGTTAGCGACGCTTTCCATGATAACTAAATCCTTATCGGAAAGGTTGTCAAGTTGCTTTTCCAACTGTCGTCTTCTGGTGCTTTTATCCAGATCAGACGCAGGCAGGAAAAATTCATCAACAGAAATATTGAGCAATGATACAAGGTCATAGAATACCTGTAAACTTGGGTGCTGTCCTTTATTTTCAATATTTGTTAGATAACGTGGGTCAATCTCAATCATTGTTCCCACTTGTTCACGGGTTAAACCCTGTTTCATACGAGCTTCTTTGATGGCAAGACCAAAAGCTCTGAAATCGTACTTATCTTCTTTTTTACGCATATGTAATCACCTCACTATATTCTACAGTTCCTGTTGATTTTCTAACAGGTATAGAAAAACGTATAGTAAGGTTTACTAGTTCCTATTATGCGTAAATCAATTAAAAAGTGCTGCATAGCGGCAAATAAAAAAAACCGCTATCAACAGTACCGTTTTTGCGTGTCACAAAATACCTTTTTCCAGATGGCGGTTGAAAAGCCGCCTTTTTCTTTTCCCATCAATAGAAAAACAACATAATGGTTTTGGGTTAGCGGCTTTGGGAGGTAGCCGCATTGAAAGACCTGTATAATCGACAATCTTCAATATATCCGTTATTGTCAAAAAAATCCTAGCTTTCACAGCGGCACAATATACCCTTGAATGTGGTTTTTCACGTTACATAACAGGAACAATTTTAAAAGCACAAGAACAGCATTTCTTATATGCCCTTGTGCTTTTTTGCTACTTTAAAAAATTTTTTGATTTTTTTCTGATTCGGGTTACAAATCGCCCCTCCGTGTTGAGTGTTAGTGCGGAAAGAGGTAAAAAGCCTTTTCGCTTTAGCAACTTCAACTTGAAAGGAGGTGAGATTATGAAACCTTCTTCATTTGAGAACGCTATAAGACTTCAATTTGACTGTCTGGCTCGTAAGGTGATTGGCAGAACTGTAAAGAACTACAACAAAGAACTTGCCAGACGTGCAAAGCATGAAATATCTTTCTGTGAAATACCAGAGCTGGAATTAAACCAGTTGAGTGTATCGGACGAATACCCGATTGAATTTACTTCCTTTGATGTGTTTGGTACAGAAGTTCGTGTCTATGATGAGAAATTATGTGAAGCAATCAAAAAATTAAGCGAAAGACGACGCAATGTTGTGTTGATGTTCTATTTTCTGGAATTACCAGACGCAGAAATCGCAGAGATTTTGGATATTTCCAGAAACTCTGTTTATAGAAACAGAATGTGTTCACTAAAGCTCATTAGAGATATGTATGAGGAGGAATTATAACATGATGAAGTCTACAAAAAAGTGTCCTCTATTCTCCACAATCAGTTTAGCTGCTGATGGCGACGAAGTGGCAATAGAGAAAATATTAAATCACTATGACGCTTACATATCAAAAGCAAGTTTACGCCCGTTCTATGATGAACACGGAAATATGTATATTGTGGTCGACATGGAACTGAAAGGCAGAATCAGAGCTGCTCTTATTAAAGCAATTCTAGGTTTTGAAGTCAGAGTGAAATAAGCGAATATATACGGAGTGTTCTATCACCTCATTCCAGCTCCGTTTTACAAGTGTTCTTTGAAAAATGAATAAAGTAATCAGATACGTTTGATATACGGTGAGCCGACGGACTGGAACGCCATGACCCACGAAAGGAGGGATAAAGAAGCGAGCGACCATGCCAGTGATCCGTAAGCGACTGTTGGAAAAGTTGCTGCCATGACCTGTATATCAGAATAATGATACACCCGTATGACACGGTTCACCCATCAGAATGGGAATGGTGAAATTCCAGTGGAGCTTTCCAAAGCCATCTGATTACTTCTTATTTATAGACAAATTCTTTCATAATGTACAAGCATTTTTGCATACTTTGTAAATATATTGTAGTGAGGTGGTTCAATGGCAAATGACGCAAAGGTAGTTTGCAAGAATGTTTTTAAAAATTGTGATAGAGCGGCGTTTACAAAAGCATTTACTCTAAAATGGATAGAGTTGATAAATCAATATGAAAAAAATAAAGGAAAGGCAACTCCTGCCAGATGATAGACAAACTATCCTACAAGATGTTATAATAACATTATGTAGAGATAGTTTGTTTCGTCTTCTCTAAAAGGAGAACGAAGCATGATAGAATCAAAATCAAGAGTTGCTATTTATTGCCGCTTATCAGAGGAAGATAGAAACAAACAATCAGAAACAGACGACAGTAACAGTATTCAGAATCAAAAGTCAATGTTACTTCAATACTCATTAGAGCATGGTTGGGAAGTCTACAACATATACAGTGATGATGATTACACTGGTTCTGACAGACGACGACCAGAATTTAACAGGTTGTTGGAGGACGCAAAGAATCGTAAATTTGATATTGTCCTTTGTAAGACACAATCCAGATTTACCAGAGAACTAGAATTAGTGGAAAAATATATCCACGGTCTTTTCCCTATTTGGGGTATTCGTTTCATCAGCATTGTTGATAATGCAGATACCGCTAATAAAGGAAATAAGAAATCAAGACAGATAAATGGTCTGGTGAATGAGTGGTACTTAGAGGATATGTCAGAGAACATTAAAAGCGTTCTCACTGACAGAAGAAAGAACGGATACCATATCGGTGCTTTTGCCCTGTATGGTTACAAAAAAGACCCTGACGTAAAAGGGCATTTGATTATTGATGAAGAAGCTGCGGAAGTTGTCAGAGAAGTTTTTACACTGTTTTCACAGGGATATGGAAAGACCGCCATTGCCCGTATGCTGAATGACAGAGGAATATCAAACCCTACGGAATACAAACGACTTCATGGTTTGCGTTACAAGCAGCCTAAAACGAAAAACAGTACCCTATGGAAATATTTTGCCATATCAGATATGTTGGTGAATGAAATCTATATCGGGAATATGGTTCAAGGGAAATATGGCAGCGTTTCTTATAAGACAAAGCAAAACAAACCCAGACCAAAAGACGAGTGGTACAGAGTTGAGGGTACACATGAGTCGATTATTGACCGTGAGTTATGGGATAGGGTTCAAGCATTGGTAGCTCAAAAGGCAAAACCTTTCACAGTTGGCACAATCGGCTTATTTGCCAGAAAAGCTCGCTGTATGAATTGTGGTTATACAATGCGTTCATCAAAGAATCGTGGTAAGCATTATTTACAATGTTCTAACCGCCATGTAGCAAAGGACGCTTGTATAGGTTCTTTCATTTCAGTAGACAAATTGGAAAAAGCTGTGATTGATGAACTTAATAAGTTATCCGCAGAATATCTGGATAAAGATGAGCTTGAACAAAATGTGCAATTCAATAATGACTTGCGAGGTCAAAAAGAAGCTTTGGAAACGGAGATTGCTGCTTATCAAAAAAAGATTGCGGAATACACAAAAGGAATCCGTGAACTATATTTAGATAAGGTAAAGGGTATTCTTTCCGAACTTGATTACTTGGATTTATCTAAAGACTTCTCAACACAAAAAGAAAGGCTCGAAAAACTGGTAATTGATACGCAGAAACAGCTTGATGTTATTGAAAGAAAAATGCTGATTGGCGATAACAGACGACAGTTAATCGAGCAATATACAAATCTTGAACACTTAGACAGGGAAACGGTTGAAAAGCTGATTGATTATGTATTGGTCGGTAAGAAAGACCCTGTAACTAAGGAAGTACCTATTGAGATACATTGGAATTTCTAAAGTTCTCATATCTGGCAGCTAGTATGCCAGATTATTGGGAACTATCTTTTAAAACCTCAATGTTGTCTTTACACAATCGTACCATCTGCTGCCATATCCTCAAATAAATCGGTGATAGGATCGCCTTTTGACTGGAACTCACAGGCATTGAAGGGGACACCTCCGGCAGCCTGAGGCCAGATGCCTACGGTATGGTCAATATAGTAGGGGCCGAGGCCTGATTTCTCAATTTCCTCCATGGACAGGTTGCGGGTGAGCTGGTGTACGATGGTGGCTACCATTTCCATGTGAGCCAGTTCGTCAGTACATAGAGGTTATCAATAAGCTTTTTATTGGATTTTGGGGTAAATGTCCAGAGTAAATGTGATCTCGTCACCGTGTTTAAAGCCGTTTTTGCTGTCTTTTGTGTAGTCGATTCTCTCGATCAGCTCTTTAAGCACGGAGTTCCGGGTCGGTATGTCCCAGTCCCAGTAATTGGATAAGAGATGTTCACATTTGGGGATGAAGTTGAATTTCTGTGCAAGGAGTTCCCGGTCGTGATCCAGCTCAGAAGAGATCCGCTCAATGGCTGCGGAACAATCACGGATCTGTTTTGCCGTGGCTCCGGATCGTTCCAGGAATATCTCCGTTGTGTATACCCCTTGTTCTAAGAGGTCATATTGTCTGGTTTTCTGTGCGGTAAGGTTATCCAGCTCTGCGCGTTTTTCTACAAGGATTTTTTCCTTTGCCGCTATGATATCCACTCCGTTGTTGTCATTGAGGGTGTCATTCACCTTATAGCTCTGTACCAGTTCTGCCAGGCCGGCAATGACTGCCTTTTCAACCAGGGACAGCCGGCTGCTCACATTGTCACAGGATGTATACGGGCACAAGAGAGTGTCTTCCTGTTTCCGGTTAGCGTAAGGCCGCCTTACCATGCTGTGGCCGCATTTCCCACAGTGGACAAGGCCGGAGAGCGGATTCTTTACCGCATTCATGACACCTATGGGCCTGGGAGGATTTTGTTGCCTATAACACTGGGCGAGGTCATAAAGCTCCTGGGAGATTATGGGTTCGTGTAAACCATCAGATATTATGTAATCATTACTCCGCGGACGTGTCTTTACGACAGCTCCGTCCTCAATCTTGTTTACCGCTTTTCTACGGTTCCAGCGTATCTTTCCGGTGTAAACAGGATTATCCAGTATGTTCACAACAGTGGCAGGAGACCAGGGTTTGCCCGATAACGTAGGGATCCCCATTTCATTTAACTTTCTGGCTATTTTCTGCATCCCCAGGCGTTCTCCACTAACGCCATATGCGTACCAGTTATACATCAACCGCACGATTTGGGCCTGGGCAGGGACCGGCCGGAGAGAGAACCCCTTCCCCTGCAGCTTCACACGCTCGTATCCGTATGGTGGTTTATTGCCACAGTATTTGCCTTCCTGCACAGATGAGAGACGTCCGGCGTTCAGTCGACGCTTTATGGTCTTGTACTCCCTTCTGGACATAAAGAGGCCAAACTCAAAATACTCCTCATCAAACTCATTGTTGGGATCATAAGTCTTTGCCGGGGTTATGATTTTTGTATCGGAATATTGAAAAGCACGGGCTACAACGCCCTGATCAATAGAATCACCGCGGGCAAGACGCTCCACCTCTACGACCAGAACGCCATCCCACATACCAGATTCCACTTCCTGCAGGAGGCGCTGCATCACAGGCCGGGCAGATATTGTTTCGCCGGATACTACTTCCCGGTAAATGGCTCCAATGTGGCAACCGCGGCGTTTGGCAAGGTCAAGCAGGATTCTTTCATGCCGGGCCAGGGTTTCCTCCTCTCCGCGTGCTTCGGCTTCCCGATCTGCACGGGACTTTCTTAAATAGATACAGTCTCTTTCAAGTGTGTTCATTGTATCACCTCTCTGTAAAATATGTAAAAATAGGTACAAAAATAACAGCCAGCGAACTTTTGTTCCGCTTGCATGGCTGCTCCGAAGATGATACAATGTATTTGCGATGTACGTATCTCTTCGGAGGTATAGGCCGTCCTGGTGCTGGTAACACTGGGGCGGTTTTTTATAGTTTAATTATTTGGGTTACGATTAAAACTGGTACTGTTCTGGATAGGCATAAACCTTATAATCTGCTATAGATGCCTTCGTTATATCATCCGGTAAATTCATGGGTTCTAATTCAAATCCTATTTCTTCATCGGGTTGAATAGGATTCATAAGTATGGTCCAAAGCTGCCCTATGGGCTGCCCGTTTCCATCAAAAAGAATAGCAACGACATTTATATTGCTTTGCTCCGCGCCTGTAGTATTTTTAATTTTTCCGTGTAGATCAATACTTCCCATTTCTTTATCATATATTTCGGTGGCACTTACCTCTAAACGGACAATTTGATTTTTTGAGGCTTGAGCACTGATATGCGGGGTAATAGATATCCCTTCAGTAGGAGTTCCAGCATCCATACTAGTTTCTTCATAGTAGTAGCCTTTTTCACCAGGTGATAATATTTGCGGATATGGAGTAAATGTATTACTTGTTGTGTGGATAATGGTTCCATCCTCAGACACAAGTTCGTAGGAGCTGCGGTCTAAGTATAAATCATTATTTCCGGTATTTGCCACCTCGACGATTGCCTGAGACCATATATTTCCAATAATATCCTGGTGGAATGAAATATTTTGATATGTAACTTCGTATGATGCTTCAGACTGTTGGCTTTGAGAGTCAGGTGCCTCATTACCGGCTGTTTCGGCCTGTGGTTCTTCTTCTGATACGGGATTTTCAGGAATATCTTTTGAGACTTGTGAAAGTTCCATTGTGCTGGTAGTCCCCATGACCGAAACTTCGTAGCTTATTTTCTTATCCTCATATGTAAAACTTTTCGTGTCATCCTGCGATGCTAATAACGCCGAATCTGTTTTTTCTTTATCTTTTTCAGATGTCCACGAATACTTATCTGTGGAATCAGCGGGTGCTTCATATGATCCAATCCAATAAATTGATTTTGTTTTACCCCCATCTGATACCCAGTTTATCTCAATAGTGTTTTCAGTGATTATAGCCTCCTGATAAGACCCATCATTTTCTTCTGAGACCCAAGTACCAGTCAGATCAGTAGGTTCTTTTACTTCCTCCTTTGCTGTCGTGTCATTAGCCTTTGGTTCGCTTGCATTATTTCCGCAGCTTGTAGCAAATGCGCATAAAACAGCTGTTAGAAATAGTGTTACAATCTTTTTCTTCATAAGAATCCTCCTCATAAATATATTTTATTAAAACGCCGAAGCGGATTAATCTACATCTACTCATCAGGTAATATGCTAAGTGTGCGGTCGTTCGATAAATATAAGACACCATTAACAGTGTAAGGGCCAGAGTCAATATCCTCTTTTGTCACTGAGATAGTGTTGTCAATAATTTCTGTAATGGCTGCAAGTATATCGTCGCTAACTAGCTCTATGGGGACAATAATGCAGGATACATTTTGTGAATCATCTGATAATACTTTTATAGTTCCGGATGAATTATCCGGTAGTATAATCGTTATAAAGGTAACAGAGTCCAAGTACTTTGTTTCGCCAGTGGATATGCCTACACTTTCAAGATTAGTTGTTAGATTTTTTATAAAATCTTGATATGAAAAGTCAAATACTGAGCACTCATCTTTGTCCTCTTCGGGGTTTAGTTTTTCATTCTCACTCCCTATTGAGTCAATATATTCGGCCTTTTCTTCGATGGATTTTCCAAGCTCATCAATGGAGGCTTGATTTTCTTTGATGGATTTATCTAATTCATCCATTCTTTTGTCAAAAGCCTCTTGTTCCTTGTCTTCGACAGTTGTATTAAAGCCACATCCTGACATGAGTGTTACGGATAAAATGCTGATCAAGACAGCAAATCTTATCTTCATAAAAACCCCTCCTTTTTATCTAATCCATGTCTCCAAAACTCAAATCCGCCATTGTATCCCGAAGTCCTTCCAGCACCTCATGCTGCTCTATGTACTCTATCCACTTATAAGGGATACCTGATTTTATTTCTCGTTTCAGATTGTCATAGAGTGGCTGCATGGCTTTGTTCCACATCTCACGGACCGCTTTCTCCACCTTAGCCTCTTTCCAACGGCTTTTAGCCGGTCTTTTCTGATTTTTTGTCTCCTGAAATTTCGTGGCCTTTTCCATAAATACCACGTATCCGTCAAAATTTTCTTCCAAGTATGTTAAAAATTCTTTATATGTCATATATTTGTCCTCCCTTTCAATTATTAACCAGATAATATATGTTATCAAATTTAACGGACGTTACAATACCATCCTCTCCAAAATGAATCCTCGAGGAATTTGGGTATAGGTAAGCCAAAAGCTTAGCCTCATACTTATCTGTGCTCCAGAAAGAGCGGTATTTTGTCCGCATCATTATATGGTTGGCAGCAGCTATTGAAATTCCAAAATAACTGCTGATAGACGGGGCACTGTGGAAATTTTTGTACTTTATCAGTGCCTCAGGTGCTAAAAGGTTGGCAGCAAAGGCGTCCGCTTCCGATTCATTTTCTCTGCTTTCCGTTTCATGGCCCAGTAAAAAGTGGCCTAATTCATGCATTAATGAAAAGCGGATACGTTGTATACAGAGTTTATCATTATAAAACACGACCTTTAAAATTTTATCCGAAAATGCATCATCTGACATATCCAGACATAGGGCATATAACTCAGGGCGCAGGTATCTTGCCTGCTCGTATGTAAATACTTTAAACCCATAATGTTTCAGGACAGCGATGCAATCAAATGGGAAGTCTTTAATTCCGCACTCTGTACAGACTTCCCAAACTTTTTGATGGAGTTTTTCAGAATTCATTTTGTCCTCCAGAATTATTCAATTATTTCGGACAAAAGCTGTATCAGGCGTAATTTCTGTTCTTTAGACATCTGTTTCCCATTTCTGGCAATGAGGCGTTCAACGTCATCATACGACGGCTCGTATTTTTGTTTTTCTCCGGTAGCCATCTCTTCGAGCTCTTCAACAGTGATGCCAAGATTCTGGCATATTTGTATAACGTTATCAACGCTTGCACGCCCAACACCTTTTTTCAAAATTCCGTACAATGTAGTATATGGCATTCCACATTTTTCAGCAAAAGCCTTTAAACTATACCCTTGTTCTTTAATTAAGTGTTCAAGTATTTTGGCTTTTTCCATGCATTTTCACCTCATTTCCGTATAACTACATTATATACGAAAAATGATATTTTGTAAATAACAAATATTCGTTAAACCGAATAAATTCGTAATTCAGTATATTTTGTGTTGACAAAATACCGAGTAAGGAATATAATCCAATTATGAAATTCGGAATTACGAATTACAAGGAGGTGAAAACATTGTACATTCATTTACTCGAATTAATGAAAGCTGAAAAAATTACTTTTGCACAGATGGGTGAATTGCTAGAATGCAGATACCAAACTGTTAGTGACATTGTCAACGGAGTTACTAAAAAAGGCTTTTATTTTGATGATGCGTGCAAAATCCATAAGGTATTTTTTCCGAAATACGATATGGAATATCTGTTTAAACGCCAGTAATACAAACTTATGTTCGATAAAGTAAATATACCATGAACATGTGTTTGTGTCAATGAGAAATGAGGAGGTGGAAAAGTGAAGGAAGAAATCAAATTACCATACCCGGGATTAAGGATTGATTATAGGCGTACGGAACTGGGTAACATGACCAGCATAGTGCTCAACGGGAAAGAGTTATACGGAGTCAAAAGCTTAAAGCTCGAGGTTCCGCCGTGCGATAACCCCCCGATGCTAACATTAGAAATTGATGTGAGTATCTTTGATATGACTGAGATACCGGATTACATGAAATGACCGCCATGAATCGGCGGCCATGTGAGATTAAATAATCCTTAGAGTAGGTTGGACATATGCATCTTTTGAAATGATACCAGACTGTACCAGTGTGTTTACCGCGAGTTGTAATTCCTCATCGGAGATATCTAACCGCATAGCGCAGTCCATTAGATGCGCGGAACCACCTTTTGATTTAAGAAAATCGTATAACTTTTGTTGGTTTTCGGTCATTGGTATTCTCCTTTCATTCGTACTCGGCGTGCCAGCGCCTGTACCTAGATTATAGGAGATATGAAAGAAATTGTAAACAATTGTGTCAATAAGAAATGAGGAGGTGAAATGAGTGTGGGCATTGTTATTTGCCATTACAACAGTGATATCCGCAGCCGGATGGTTGACAAGGTATATATCATGCACTGCGATAATTTATTACATCAAAAAAAAGGGGTACAGTCTTCCAAATGAGACAGAGATGAAAGAATGTACCACGTATGTAGTAAAACGTCTCTTTATGTAATTCCAAGATGAGATTTAATTATTGCAGAAATTATACCAGTCGCAATTTGGGAAAGTGAAGAAAGAGAGGAAGAACCGACTTTTTGACTAACTTCTTTCACGTCTTTCCAAACAGTGTCCGAACGAATATCTGCGAGAAATTTATGCCCATCAGGGGTTAAATCCGTAATGGTAATCCAATCACCGCCATCACAATATTCGACAGCCTCTAATAATCGGGATAGTTCACACTGTCGTATGTGATAAGCGATTTCTTCATGTGAGTAGCTGTTTAAGCGGTCAATAGAATCGCCCTTATGGAAGTCCCAGGGACTTAAAAAATCACAATTTTCTTCTGCTGTTAATAATATGTCTCTAACACAGTCGGGATTCAGCTTCATAATTGTAATCTCCTTTCTTATGTACTTAGCCTGGCGGGGCCTGTACTTACAGTATAGAAGACAAGGAAGAAAATGTAAACATTTGTGTCAATAGTAAATGAGGTGATATGAAGATGGGAGATGCTGTATTTGCTATTTTATGTATTGTGATTTCTTTGGCTTCCATCGGAAGTATTGTGACCGTAATACTTAATAAAATTGATGAAAAGAAATAGTTTAAATTCTGGAGGTAAGAGCGAAGGTGAAAAGAGTAACTATAGTTAGCATAAGTAGATCGCTGACACGGGATGAACGAAAAAATTATAAAAAGGAAAATCCAGATAAACGCCTTTGTTTTAGATTACGTTACCCGAATTTTCCGTTGTTCCTTAGCTTGATATCTTTAATTATAGCCATGCTTGGATTATTGGTGTGGTTATTGATATGAGCAGAGAGATAAGTGAAATTACAACGGGAATCCACCATTTGTAAAAAGTCGAACGAAAAGCGTATATTTGGGCTTCTCCTGTTTGATTTAGCCTTATTTGCGGCGGGAGATTTTTTATGGTTTGAATTTTGTTGAAATTTGCAACTGTTTGATGGCTTGCCAATAAACAATCTTTTGCTAATAAGTATTGGCAAATTGTAAGTTCATTATCAGAGAGAGAAGATTTCTCAATAGCCCCATATCTCTTGATTTTGCAGAGCATTTTATACTGCTTTTTGCTTAAGTCAATCATATAAATAATCCTTTCATTTGTACTCGGCATACCAGCGCCTGTAAGTACAGTATAAGACAAAAAGGGGCCAGGAACAAGTACAAGTAGCATTACATACTATACCATCAAGGAGGTGGTTGTGTGATCATAAAAACCATTAAATATGGTTCTGGAGTGATCCGGATACATGATGATTTTTCAAAAAACAAAACCGAAGAAGAGAAGCAAAAGGTCGTGGATGAAGTATCAAAACTCATCATCGGATTTTACAGAAGAGAAGCCGCCGGATAAGGCGGGAAAGGAGGGACAAGCCCATGCACTATAACACCATAAAAGACGCCGCAATCTGTACAGCGCTGGCAGCTATGACGGGATGGTGGCAGCCACGGGATGCACCGCAGGCAGTTATGTGTTACATATTTATATTTGTGCTGCTGATGGTTGGATTTGAAGTAGCACGAGACCAAGGAAATAAGAGGAGGAAAAATCATGTACAAGGAAGAATTACAGGAAATATTAAAAAAGCATAAGAAATGGTTAGCCGGAGAAGATGGCGGTGTAAGAGCCGACCTGAGAAGAGCCGACCTGAGTGAAGCCGACCTGAGAAGAGCCGACCTGAGCGGAGCCGACCTGAGTGAAGCCGACCTGAGCGGAGCCGACCTGAGAAGAGCCGACCTGGACTTTGCGTGCTGGCCATTGTGGTGCGGAAGTCTTGCGGTCAAGGTGTGCAAGCGTATTGCCGTGCAATTGGCATACCACTTTTGCAAGCTGGATTGTGATGACCCAGAGTATATAACAGCCCGAAATGCGATACTTGACTTTGCAAATCAGTTCCACCGCGTTAGTGAGTGCGGGAAATTGGAGAAAAGATAGCAAGGAGGAGAAAGCATGACAAAAGAAAAATGGATAGAAATATGCAAGGAAATGGCCCCGCATTTAAGAGTGTTGGAGCTGATTGCCAAAAACAATGCTCTTGACATTGTTACTATAGCATTGGGAACAAAGACAACTTGTCATGCCGTGTGGATTGAGGATGACACGGGTAGTCATTACAGATGTGTGAGCGATGGAGATAATGGCTTTAAGGCAGAAATCGGCAACATGAAGACCTATTCGGAATCCTGCCATCGTTTTACACTCACTGAAAAAGCCCCTGGCGCCGGGAAGCAATCAGGGACTCAATAAATTATCACACCCTCATTATAGGGTAGATACGGAGGAAAAGTCAAATGAAAGACGAAGATCTTATCTTAAACAATATAAAACTGGCCTACAGTGTGGCCTGGAGTATGAAAAGCACAGGGATAGAGATAGAGGATCTACAAGCTTTGGCATTACTGGGACTCGTGAAAGCAGCAAGAGATTATGACAAAGATCGTGGGTACAAATTTTCAAGTCTTGCGATCACGATTATGAGGAATGAGATCCTGCAGGAAGTGCGTCGACAGAGAAAACAGCAAAACCAGGTCTCACTTAATAGTCCGATCGCAGACGGTTTATGTACCCTGGCTGATGTGCTGGAGGATAAGAAAAATGGGTTTGCTGAGGCAGAAATACAGATGATGATCGAAGGACTGGAAGAAAATGAAAAGAAAGCTGTCTGGCTGGTATTCTTTCAGGGGTTGAAGCAGGCTGAAGCAGCGGACATCATAGGGGTGTCACAGAGTATGACAAGCCATTATTACCGTTCAGGACTTCAGAAGCTGAGACAGAGTATCTGACTGGGAGGAGCAGGATCATGTCAGAAGAACAGAAAATAGCAGATCATCTGCAGTCGGAACTTTTAAAATGTGGGTTCACAATCCAGCGATATGATGCTTATTCAACAAGCAGCATCTATTTAAAGCTAGATTATGGCGTGTGCAACAGCATCAGAATATCTAACCACCGTGGCAAGAGCTATCTGAAATACAGATATAACATCGGAAAACATATATCGGATCGGATACATTGTGTGGACAAGTTTGACCGATACTATTTTCCTGCAAAAGAAATGGACGAGCTGGTCAGAAAGATAGTGACCGACCGGGATGAAAAGATCAAAAAATTTGGGATAATTCGGTACGGAAAGTTCATGTCTAAGAATCGGTTAGAAAACCAGGACAATAAAGGTTTCTGGAGACAGGCCTATGTTGTAAATAAATAATAATATCATAAGGAGGACAACAAATGTTTGAAGTTACGATTAATATTCCGGGATTAAAAGAACTTGCGGAGGCAATCATGGGCATATCAGCCGGAAAGAACGGAGCGCCGATCCAGGGTGCTGCGCAACCGCAGCAGTTACCAGTGCAGCAGGCCATGCCGCCGATACAGCAGGTACCAGCACAGGTACAGCAGACTACACCACCGGTGCAGCAGGTTCCAGCACAACAGATTACGCCACCAGTACAGCAGACGCCAACGCAGCAGCCACCAGTTCAGCAGTCAGTACCAACGACCACACCAAGTTACACACTGGATGATCTGGCAAGGGCAGCTATGACATTAATGGATACCGGACGGCAGGCGGAACTGCAGGCGCTGTTAGTAGCTTTTGGCGTAAATTCTCTTCCGGAATTGCAGCCGGAGAAGTACGGCGCCTTTGCAACTGCATTGCGCGAGAAAGGGGCGCAGATCTAATGGGGCATAAAGAAAGAGAACATGCACTGCTGAGTGCATCGGGGGCGCACAGGTGGCTGGTGTGCACCCCCAGCGCAAGACTGGAGGAGCAGTTTCCGGATACCTCTTCTGAGGCGGCGGCTGAAGGTACTCTGGCCCATGAGCTGGCGGAAGCGAAAGTGCGGAATTATTTTTACCCTGCGGATCTTAGCAAACGGAAGCTGACAAGCTTTATCAAAAAGCAAAAAGAGAAGGAACTTTGGCGGGATGAAATGATGGGGTACACGGATGAATACCTGGACTACATAAAGAGTATTGCTTTGGCATTTATCACAGTGCCCTATGTGGCGATCGAGAAGCAGGTGGATTTCAGTGCTTATGTCACCGGGGGGTTTGGAACAGCCGATTGCATCCTGATTGGCGGGGGCACTATCCATGTTGTAGATTTTAAATACGGAAAGGGTGTTCCTGTAAGTGCGGAGGGAAATCCGCAGTTAGCATTATATGCACTGGGGGCCTATGAGGCTTATAAACTCCTTTATCCAATAGAACGCATCAGGATGTCCGTGGTGCAGCCACGTATTGATAACAATTCTGAGTGGGAGACTTCTCTAACGGAGCTGTTGGCGTTTGGGGAGTATGCAAAAAAGAAAGCTGCGCTTGCGTGGGATGGAAAAGGTGATTTTAAGCCTGGCACAGATATCTGTAAATTCTGTAGGGCAAAAGCGCAGTGCAGGGCGAGATCTGATCACAACGTCAAACAGGCATTTGAAATCGGGGAGCTTCCGCCACTCATCACTGCAGAAGAGGCAGGGAAGCGCCTGGAGGCACTGGAAGACGTGGTGAAGTACCAAAAGGATCTGCAGGAATGGGCGTTGTCAGAATGCCTGGCAGGCAAAGAAGTGCCCGGATGGAAAGCTGTTGAGGGTAGAGGTTCTAGGGACTGGACAGACATGGATACGGCTTTTGAGAGGCTTGTCAAGAGCGGGGTCACGGAAGAGGCCATGCTGTGGGAGAAGAAACCGCTGACATTAGCCCAGGTAGAGAAGTTGGTAGGAAAGAAAGATTTCACGGATTCTGTCGGGGACCTGGTGATCAAGAACCCCGGAAAGCCAACTTTGGTAAAGGGATCCGATAAAAGAGATGCGATCTCAAACAAAGTGACCGCCGCAGAGGCGTTTAAGGAGGGTACTCAGAGTGTATGAAAAGAACTTTGCGGATGGTGAGCTTAGAAGATTCGAGTTAAAGACAGATGACCCTGCGGAGCTCGCAGAACTGGACAGGGTCATCAAAGAGAAAGGGCTCTCTAGAAGGGACTTGGGTATTATACTTCTATATCTTGGCGTTCGACCTGGATTTGACAGGGCAGATTTTGGTATATGGATGCATAATAACCCAGAACGTCCTTAAGATTTTCAGTTGGGATGTTCTTATATATCGCGATCACTTCCTTGGGGACTAAAGTCCACACATACAGAGTGCTATATTTAAGACTTGTTCCGGAGACCTCGAATTCATAATTGGCAAATATGCGGTGTATGCAATCTTCGCCATCAAAATTCACGATATCATAGGGCTCTCCGAGATACCGTAAAAGATACTCAATGCGTTTCAATATATCTACCTCCTTATCTTCCGATTATAGTTCAAAAAGATAAGGAAAATCAATCTAAAAGAAGAGAGGAAAAATAATATGGAGAATTTATGTAATGTAACAACTGGAAAAGTAAGACTGAGCTATGTGCATGTGTTTAAACCCTACGCTTACCAGCCGGGACAGGAAGAAAAGTATCAGGTGACTGTCCTCGTACCAAAAACGGATGTAGATACCATGGGCCGTATCAATGCCGCCATTGAAGCGGCTAAGCAGAAGGGTATAAATGAGAAATGGAACGGGCAGTGCCCGCCTATCGTATCTACGCCCGTACACGATGGGGACGGAACCCGTCCGTCTGACGGCCTGCCTTTTGGGCCAGAGTGCAAAGGATGCTGGGTGTTCACAGCGAGCAGCAAGACAGACTATCCACCGGAGGTGGTGGATAAGATGGGAAATCCCATCATCAATCAGTCAGAAGTCTACAGCGGTATGTACGGCAGGGTAAATGTCAACTTCTTTCCTTATACCTTTGGCGGTAAAAAAGGCATCGGGTGCGGTCTGGGACCAGTCCAGAAACTGGAAGATGGAGAGGCACTCAGTGGCGGGTCCATAAGCGCTGCGCAGGCCTTTGGCGCTCCACAGCAGGCTGCGACTTCTGCAGCGGCACCTGCAACGGGATTCCCGGGATACGCACAGCCGTCTATGCAGGCAGGCTATAGTAACGCGCCGCAGGGCATGCCCCAGGCACAGCATGCTGGCGGCATTAACCCGATTACAGGTATGCCATATTAATTGAGAGGGGCTTAAAGCCCCTCATTTTATCAGGAGGGGCAGGGTTATGACAAGACACCATTTAAGTATTGATATAGAAACGAAATCCGGTGTGGATATCGGAAAGGCTGGGCTGTACAAGTACGCACAATCTGAAGATTTTGAAATTCTCCTCCTTGCTTACAAGTTAGATAGGGAAGAGACTAAAATAATTGATTTGACTGCAGGAGAACAGATACCAGAAACCATCCTTAACAAGCTGCGGAATCCGGATGTAATAAAGCACGCTTATAATGCAGCCTTTGAATGGTACTGTCTGAACCGGGTAGGGATTATAACACCATTGGAGCAGTGGAGATGTACTATGGCTCATGGGCTGTACTGCGGGTATACTGCCGGTCTGGATGCCACCGGAAAGGCCATCGGCCTGCCCCAGGACAAACAGAAAATGTCCGTAGGCAAGGCGCTTATCCGGTATTTCTGTGTACCGTGCAAGCCCACTAAAGCAAACGGAGGCCGTACTTGGAACCTTCCGAAACATGCGCCTGAGAAATGGGAGCTGTTCAAGGATTACTGTAAACAGGACGTGGTGACGGAGTATGAGATACTTCGCCGGCTGAAATTATTTCCGATGCCGGAGGATGAGATACGGCTTTGGCAGATGGATGTGAGGATGAACGTATTCGGCGTTCGGGTGGATACGGAACTAATTGAAGGTGCATTGGCAATAGACACGATATGCACAGACCGACTCACAGAAGAGGCGGTCAGGCTGACCCGGCTTGGCAATCCCAACAGTGCTACCCAGCTGTTGGACTGGCTGTCAAAGAGCGAGGCGGAACTGCCCAACTTGCAAAAGGCCACGGTGGAAGAAGCACTGCAGAGAGATGACATTCCCGGAACCGTCAGGAGGGTACTGGAAATCCGCCAACAGATGGGGAAAACGTCCATCAAAAAGTATGTGGCTATGGACACAGCAAAAGGAGCAGATGGCAGGGTGCGTGGGCTGACACAGTTTTATGGGGCTAACCGGACTGGGCGCTGGGCAGGGAGACTGGTGCAGTTGCAGAATCTTCCCCGGAACTATCTGAAGACCCTGGATATCGCCAGGAACCTGGTAAAGCAAAAGAATTATGAAGGGGTACGAATGGTCTACAACAATGTGCCAGATACCCTTTCCCAGCTTATCCGGACGGCTTTTATCCCCTCAGAGGGGCACAAATTTGTGGTGGCCGACTTCTCAGCTATCGAGGCACGCGTGATCGCGTGGCTGGCCGGGGAACAGTGGGTGAATGAGGTTTTTGCCACCCATGGGAAAATATATGAAGCCACGGCTTCACAGATGTTCCATGTACCGGTTGAAAAAATTGCAAAAGGAAATCCGGAATACAGCCTGCGGCAGAAAGGGAAAGTGGCTACACTGGCACTGGGCTACCAGGGTGGCGTAAACTCCCTGATCAGCATGGGTGCACTTAGCATGGGACTTGCAGAAGAGGAGCTGCCGGATATCGTACAGAGGTGGCGTTCCGCGAACCGGAGGATCTGTGACCTGTGGTATGCCGTGGAACAGGCGGCATTGACTGTTATGCAGACCGCCCAGCCACAGGGAATACACGGACTGATATTTGCCCTGGAGGGAGACATGGTCTACGGACAATGTTTTCTTACCGTGCAGCTCCCATCCGGCAGAAAACTTTATTACCCAAAACCTTTTCTGCAGGAAAACCGGTTTGGGAAGATGGCGATACATTATTATACGGTGGGACAGCAGACAAAGAAGTGGGAGGTCACATCCACTTACGGCGGAAAGATGACGGAGAACATCGTACAGGCTGTTGCCAGGGATTGCCTGGCGGAAACATTAAAAAGGATAGACGCAAAAGGCCTGCAGGTGGTCTTCCATGTGCACGACGAGGTCATCATTGACGCACCCATGGATACAACAGTGGATGAAGTATGCGGGCTCATGGCAGAGCCTATACCCTGGGCACCTGGGTTGATCTTAAAAGGCGCCGGATTTGAGAATGATTATTATATGAAAGATTAGGAGGAGGAGAATGCGATGCAGTATAACCGCAAATTGCTGATAAGTTCGGCAGGGAGCCGGAAGGCCACGGTCTGGCCGAAGAGCACCATCCTCTGGTCCGAATTTGCGGACAGGCTAAAAACACCGGTCCGTAGCAGCGAAACCTATGAGCAGTATCTTGCTATGACAAAAGCCCAGCAGGCAGAACTAAAGGATGCGGGCGGGTTTGTAGGCGGAACCTTCATGGGGGACCGCCGGAAACCGGAATACGCAGAAGGAAGGGACCTGCTGACATTAGATCTGGACTCTATACCCGCAGGGCAGACGGATGATATCCTTCGCCGTGTAGACGGCTTGGGGTGCGCTGCCGTTGTTTACAGTACAAGAAAACATGCAGACTATGCGCCAAGGCTCCGTGTGATCGTTCCCCTCGACCGGACAGCCACGGCGGATGAGTATGAACCAGCAGCACGTAAAGTGGGGGCACTTATCGGCATTGAGTTTTGCGACCCTACGACCTTCGAGGTCAATCGACTCATGTACTGGCCCAGTTGCAGCTCTGATGGGGTATATGTTTACAGGATGTTTGACAGACCATTCTGTAGCTTAGACGGCCTGTTAGGGATGTATGGAGACTGGCAGGACGTAGCCCAATGGCCCCAGGTCCCAGGAACCGACGCCATAGCCCGGAGACGCCTCGCGAAGCAGGAGGACCCTACAGTAAAAAAAGGCGTGGTGGGGGCATTCTGCCGTACATACACCATCATACAGGCCATGGATAAGTTCCTTCCTGGGCTATATGAGGAGACAACGGTTCCAGGGCGCTATACCTATACTGGGGGAGAGACGACAGGCGGCGCGATCATATATGATAATGATATGTTCCTGTACTCGCATCACTCCCATGACCCATGCTGTAACCAGTTGGTCAATGCTTTTGACCTGGTCCGCCTGCATAAGTTCGGCGACCAGGATACAGACGTGAAGGAGGGCACACCAACCAACCGTATGCCGTCTTTTACGGCTATGAGCCACTTAGCCACCAATGATGGGGCTGTATCCGATCTGATAGCGAAAGAACACTATGAGCGGGCGCAGGAAGTCTTCCAGATACCGGAGGCAGGGCCGGTGGGGGAGAAGGAGGAATATGACCTGAGCTGGCTCTCACGGCTCACGAAGGACGGGAACGGGCGCTATGAGAAGACGATAAACAATGCTGTCATCATTCTGGAGAATGATCCGCTTTTAAAGGGAAAAGTTGTCACGGATGAGTTTGCAAGCTGCGGTATGACCCTGGGGAAGCTGCCGTGGGATATGCGGGACGAGAAACGCCGCTGGACGGATACGGATGATGCTGGGTTTTACAGATACATGGAGACCTTTTACGGGATCACTGGAAGAGAGAAGCTGGATAACGCCCTGCTGATCGTCAGCAGCCAGAATAAGATAAATGATGTAAAAAAATATCTGCAGGGGCTTAAATGGGACGGAAGAAAGAGACTGGATACCTTACTAACGGATTATCTGGGCGCGGAGGACAGCCCCTATACACGGGCTGTCATCCGAAAGTCTTTATGCGCCGCCGTGGCGAGGGCGATAACCGGCGGGGTGAAGTATGATTGTATGCCTATATTTGCGGGACCGCAGGGCATCGGGAAGAGTACCTTTCTCGACATCCTGGGGAGGGAATGGTTCTCAGATTCCCTGACAACTTTTGAGGGAAAAGAGGCAGCGGAGCTCATACAGGGCACCTGGATCAACGAAGTCGGAGAGCTTACGGCCATGACAAAGCAGGAGACGAATGCAGTGAAACAGTTCCTGAGTAAACGTTATGATATCTACAGGGCCGCATACGGACGCAGAACAGAGAAATATCCACGCCGGTGTGTTTTCTTTGGAACCTGTAATGATGCTGAGTTTTTAAAAGACGCAACAGGAAACCGGAGGTTTTGGCCGGTGGATGTCGGCCAGATCCCCGCGAAAAGATCCGTGTGGCAGGGTCTACCACGGGAAGTTGACCAGATATGGGCGGAGGCCTATGCGTATTGGATGCTGGGTGAACCTTTGTATCTGTCGAAGGAGATCGAAGAGATGGCCGAAGAGATGCAGGAGAGCCACAGGGAGATGTCAGGAAAAGAAGGGATGATACGGGATTTCCTGGAAAGGGAGATCCCTGCGGACTGGGATGGTTACAACCTGCAGCAGCGGCGGCAGTATTGGAACGGAAACCTGCGGATACCGGATAACGTCGGGCTGGTGAAAAGGGATAAGGTGTGCGCGATGGAGATATGGACTGAATGTTTTAATGGAGATCCGAAGTTTTTAAAGAGGATAGACAGTGTGGAAATCAATAATATTTTGATGACGCTAAAAAGGTGGAGACGTAATAAATCTGTTAGAAGATACGGCCCGTACGGAACACAAAAGGGGTTCGAGAGGGTGTAAACTTTCTACCGTAAACCAACACAAACCAAAGTTTACGGGTAGTGTAAACCGTGTAAACCAAAAAATATAGAAAGTTTACGGCGATAGTTTACGGCTAAACCCGCATAAACACTACGTTTTTTACTAAACGTAAACCATGTAAACCAACTTCTATATAAATAAAAAAATAGAATAAATAGAGATATATGCGCGTACGCCTAACACGCCTAATGCGCCTACGTGAGGCGTATACGCGCGTAAGGGCGAGAAAGTTTACGCACGCATGGAGGTATGAAAATGCAGGAGAAAGAGATTGAAAAAATACTCGTGAAAGAGGTTAAGAAGCTGGGGGGCAGGGCCTATAAATGGTTAAGCCCTGGAAACGACGGTGTGCCCGACCGGGTCGTTATCCTTCCGGGTGAGATGCCGTACTTCGTAGAACTGAAATCTGAAACCGGAAGGCTGAGTGCTTTGCAGAAAGTGCAGATCGACCGTTTACTGGATCTGAAACAGCAGGTATTCGTCGTTAAAGGGATAGACGGGCTGAGCCAGTTCTTTCAGGATATCGGCCACGAAGAAGTGAGTAAAGCAATTGACTGCAGGTATGAGTTATAAAAAATATGAGGACGAGGAGGTGATGTCGTATGATATTCAGACCACATGCCTACCAGGAACACTGTATCAACAGAATCCTGGAGATAAAAAAATTAGGCTTATTTCTGGATATGGGTTAAGGCCTGGGAAAAACAGTTACCACCCTGACAGCCATCAGGGAACTGAAATATAACAGGTTCGCTGTCAGGAGAGTTTTGGTGATAGCACCCAAAAAGGTCGCGGAGGGTACCTGGACGAAGGAAAAGGAAAAATGGGACCACACAAAAATACTCAGAGTGTCTCCGGTACTTGGCAGCCAGGCGAAACGTATCCGGGCTTTAAATACGCCGGCGGACATCTATATCATCAACCGGGAGAATGTGTGCTGGCTGGTGGATCATTACCGGAACAGTTGGCCTTTCGACATGGTGGTGGTGGATGAGTCCAGCAGTTTTAAGAGCCACACGGCAAAAAGGTTCAAAGCCCTGGCGAGCATGGGGAACCATATCGACCGGTTAGTGGAACTGACTGGTACACCTTCACCGAACGGTCTTGCTGATCTGTGGGCGCAGGTATTCCTCCTGGATGAGGGAGAACGCCTGGGGAAAAGATATACCCAGTTTCGGGAGAGATATTTCCAGCCGGATAAGCGGGGCAGCGACGGGATGATATACAGCTACGCTGCAAAGCCGGGAACAGAGCAGAGCATCCTGGACCGGATATCTGACATCTGTATATCCATGAAAGCAGAGGACTACCTGCAGCTACCGGATGTCACCTACCACGAGGTGCCTGTAGAGCTTGATAGCAAGGCGCTAAAAGCATATGACGACCTGGAAAGAAAGATGGTGCTGGAACTTCCGGAAGATGGAGATGACATCAGTGTTGCCAGCGCAGCGGCTTTGTCCAACAAGCTCCTGCAGCTTGCGAACGGAGCTGTGTACGACGAAGATCACAGCGTCCACGAGGTGCATAACTGCAAAGTGGAGGCATTCTTGGAACTTATAGAATCCCTGCAGGGAAAGCCGGCGCTGGTGTTCTACAACTTCCAGCATGACCGGACCCGCATCCTGGAGGCGCTGCAGAAGTACAAGCTGCGTGTCCGGGAGCTGAAGACTACCCAGGATGAGGATGACTGGAACAACAGAGAGATCGATGTACTCCTTACGCACCCAGCCAGCAGCGCATACGGCCTGAACCTCCAGCGGGGAGGAAATCATGTGATATGGTTTGGCCTGACCTGGAATTATGAGCTTTATACACAGGCCAACAAAAGACTGCACAGGCAGGGACAGCAGGACAAGGTCATCATCCATCATCTGGTATGTACCGGGACCCGTGATGAAGATGTCATGAGGGCTCTGGAAAAAAAAGACGACGTGCAGAACTGGGTCATGGAGAGTTTGAAAGCAAGGATCAAGAAGATCAAGGAGGGAAAGTGACTATGGGTGTAAACATAGCGGCGAGGATAAGGTCGGCCGGAGAACCAATCGGCAGGACTACAAAGAAAGGTGCGGTAGAGTGCAAAGTAAAGTGCCAGGGATGCGGAGAGGATATAACATCTGACGGGGTCCTGGTAGGCGTGGAATATGTGAAGACAAAGCGCGGGTCTGAATGGTTCTTCCACACGGAGTGCATGGGGAAAATATGGGGGAGGAAGATAGTATGATCAACATTGAACGGATAGAGGAAGAGGTAAAAGCATCACCCTCCCAGGAGGAAAAACTGAGAATGATAGCCGACACCTATGGCTTGGAGCTGCAGATCTATAAGCTGATAGAGGAGTGTGGAGAACTGGTAACTGCAGCGGCGAAATATGACCCGCATGACTACAGAACGGGGTATCATTTGGCGGAGGAAATGGCGGATGTGAAAGTTATGCTGGAACAGGTAGAGTACCTCCTGAACATCCACGGTACTGTGGATGATTACATGAGTGAAAAGATAGACCGGCAGATAGGTCGGATGCGGAAGGCGGGGATGATATGAGCAGCCGGAATAAAGAGATGCAGGCCAGGACAGAGGGCATGGCCTATGCACTCCGGATCGCAAGAGAGAAAGGAATCGAGGAGCTGGAAAAGGAGATCAAGTTCAGGAACCTCACCGGGATCTCTCTGAATCTGTCACGGAAGGACCTGAACCAGGCAAGCGAGAAGATAAAAGAGATGACCATGGATACCTTCACGATCCTGACCGTGGCCGTCCTTCATGATGAGTTCGGATTTGGAGAAAAACGTTGTCAGCGGTTTATCGACCGTATGAACCAGAAAGCTGACTGCCTGATAGATGATTTCTGTACTTGGGATGATTACATAAGGACGATAAAGGATGAGTTGAATCTTAACCTGCAGATACGCTGGAATAGATAAGAGGATAGATGACGGTAGCAGGACTAAGGTTGCTGCTGGAACTGGTAAGCGGAGGTGGAAGAGATGAGTGACAGACGGCCGTATTTAGAGTTTGCAATAGCAGACTTTTCAAGGGTAAGAGAAAATGCCTCTGTATGTAAGAGTATGCTTGGCACGGAAATATGTGATGCAGTGATAAACGCTCTTAAAAAAGAAATTCCGGTCCCTGCATTAAAGGCATGGGACAAGTCGATTGGCGGAAATAATTATTACGGATAGGTGTGTCCAGAATGCGAAAATACATTAAGGCCGAGTGTAAAAGGCAAATATTGCCCTTATTGTGGGCAGAGGATAGAGCGGGAGGATGAACCATGCAAAACATTGAAGATTTTAACTGGGATAGTCTGTATCGTCAGACACAAGCTTGGATGGATCGTGAACGGATCCCTGGGAAAGTAGATACTGGATGCAGGTCAATCCGAAGTGGCTGCCCTGTAGTTGATATACGCGTACCGTGCAGAGGAAATAAAGCGATTATTGAAAGGGTGTGCAATTATCGCCATGTATACAGATTCGGTGGGTATATAGCTGGCGGAGTACGATACTATATACTAGGTATCCGATTCACAGAAAACGGAGAGATGGACAATGGATGAGAGACTAACTGCCATACTGGCCTTGCAGCGCCGCCTGGATGAGTGGCGCCGGGGCTGGCATAGGCAGCATAAGGCACAGGAGGCAAAAGTCAGGAAGAGGAGGAAAACAGGATGAGGATAAGAGTAACAACGGAAGGTAAAAGCGTGGCAATAGACATGGATCAGGCACTAGCCGAGAAAGTATTTAAGGCAATTGTGCTTCAGCTCCTGCAGGCGAGTGGACTGAAAGAAGACCAGTCAACTCCTGAAGAAAGTCTGCCTCCAGTAAAAATACAGCCGAAATCCAATGTTATGCGGGAGGACGTCACTGAGGAGAAAAGCTATGAGAAACTGGATGGGCTATATCAGTACAAAGGATTCCTCTATATGAAATGCCCGGAATGCAGTGACATCACAGGCTTTTGCAGCAAAAAAGAAGTTGAAGGATATCACTGCTTTGAATGTGGGGCAGATATACCCTTTACAGACAAGCTGGTGCCGCTGTATATAAATTGCCAATGTGGGCGTGGTTTTAAGTACATGACCAATATTACTGACAATATGTTTGATATTAACTGTATAGAGTGCGGATCACCAGTAGCCGTGCAATATAATGCCAAGAAAAAACTCTATGAAACAATTCGGGAGGAAATCGGATGAAAAACGGTGAAGGCTATCCGGACCCTGCATATGGCCAGGCTCTTCCGGCCATTCGGCGAGAGGAGAATACCAGGGCGCGGGAAAAGCGGTATGGAGTACGCCGTGGTGAGGTTATATATATCATCCTGGAGACAAAGGATGAAAGACATAGGACTGTAAAAGTCCGGCGGCGGATGCAGGTTGTAGATTTATGTGAGCACCACATTGTATTGCGGCATAAGACTGGAGCTTGTGAGAGTTATCCGTATCAAGAGTTTATGAAGATGTGGAGCGGGAGGTGATACCGGTGGACAAGAAAACCCTGAAACAATACAGAGCACTACTGAAAGAACAGATCCTGAATGACAAGGCCATAGACAAGCTGTATGACCGTGCTGTAGAGGTTCCTACTGTCATGGGCAAGGTAGTAGGCTCCAGCCATGACTTTCCCTATACTGAGGTAAGGACATCAGTCCAGATGGATGAACCGAAAGAGGCCGATGAGATTTCCCGGAGGCTACGAATCCGGAAGGAGAGACAGGAGCAGATCAGGGCGGCGGTGCTGGAGATTGAGCAGTTTATTGCCAGAATCCCGGATAGTGACGCACGACAAATTTTTGAAATGGCATATTTGGAAGGAAGAAAGCAGCACGAAATAGCCGATGAACTAGGGTATAGCAGAGGGAGGATTCCACAGATTATAAACCAGTATCTAAAAGATTAGCACAATTAGCAAAAATATGTGTTATTCTTACAATAGAGCCAGTGGGCGAGAGCAAACGGCTCCTTTGGATGTTGACTATCCTCCTCTTGTTGTTCGGCTGCTGGGTGTCATAGCCCAGTGGCTGATTTGCCGGTACCGCATAGGTATGTCAGGCACTGCGCAGTAAGGCGTATAGGCAGCATGGTTCCGTAATGGAGTAGATTGACGTCAAGCATTCCGAGGCTGCCGAGAGAAGACATAGCCTAAAGGGCATTTGGGTAGGGGCAATGAAAGGAACTTATGGTTGCCAGAGCAGTACGGGGTGGGTTGCGTGACTGCTATATCTTGTATAATTTTATGAGCGAGGTGATCCCGCCGCTGGGGGGAACCGATTAACTACAACCTCTCCGCTGATATGATGGCGTGATGTATAGGGCACGTAATATCAGTGATAAATATAAGCCGTGACAACCGGTAAAGAACATGGGAGACGTCCCTGGGTGGAGTTGCGAGGGGGTTCTGATACCAAAAGCGGAATTGCAAGTTTGCGGGAATGCACTTTAAACCGCATGTCCCAGGACTGGGATAACAGCACCGTATCGCATAGCGTTTTACGGTGCAATGTGTGGAGCATACCATCAATGGCAGATGGACAGGGTCGCTCCCTGGGTTCCGGTCCGATTCCGGATGTTCCGCTTCGCCGGAAGGCGATACTCCCCCAATACATTTTTTAAAACACCCTGTAGAAATACGGGGTGTTTTTGTTGATTATCACTAAAAAATAGAGTATAATTATAAAAAAATATACGGGGTGATAAAATGAAGCGAAATGTAGTAGCTTTTTTAAATATGAAAGGCGGAGTTTGTAAAACTTCTTTGTGCAAAGAAATAGCATTATATTTAGCAGAAGAATTTCAAAATAAAGTGTTAGTTATTGACGTAGATCCGCAATCGAACTGTACACAGTCTTTTTTTGAGAGATATAATGTATTAGGGAAGAATACGATAATTAAGGGGGATTTATGTCTACCTTCTATTCAGAAGGTATTTTCAACTAGTGTTGCCAAACTGGAGCACTCTGATTTAGAAGAAATAATTTTGAAATTAACTAATAAATTGCACATAGTACCTGGAGAGCTTCGTACTATCTTCATGGAGCGAGAAACCGCAACAGGAGCATCCGAACAAAGATTATTAAATTTTATAGAAGATAATAATTTGAAAAAAGACTATGATTATATTCTAATAGATTGTCCTCCAACATATTCTTTTTATACAATTGCTGCATTACTCGCAAGTGATTTGTACTTAATCCCGGTAACTCCTGATGCTTATTCATTGTTAGGAGTAAATTTGCTTGAACAAGTTGTAAATCATTTGAAAGGAAACTATCGAGCAAATTTTAGAACTCACCCACTAGATAATTTAGGAATAATTTTCACGAGAATACCTAAAATTCCTAAAGGTGGAATAAAGAATAATATGGACCAAATTAAAGAAGCGTTTGTAGATAGGAAAATGCCTTTTTTTGAGAATTCATATTTGAAAGCTAATAGAATTCCAACGTCAAAGTTATCTACGTTTATTCTCGATAGAAAAGATGAGGCATTGAGGGATAACATGAAATCTATTTGTCAAGAATTTGTCAATAAAGTGGGGGAATATAATAATGAATAGAAGCATTTGGTTGAAAAAAATCAAATATATTGAAGGACTAAAAGATGAAGAATTAGTACGTATGGAAAGTTATTCTGTTTTAGTTAGTTTTATTTTATCAAAAGAAGAATTTAAAATTAATGCAGAATTAAAAGAGTTTATGGAAGAATTAGGAATAGAGTGTAAATTGTACTTGCTTAAAAGTAGAACAGCCATGTTGGCAAGAGCTGTAAGAATCTTTCAAAAAGCAGATATAACAGATGTACGGAAGTTCATAGATAAAATAAAAAACAGAATCAAATCAGAAGAACATGAACAGTCGGATAATACAACAAAGAAATCGAAAGAGAATTATATGAAAAAAGTGCTAAATCTTTATGGAAGAGTTGATGAAAATGAATGAATACATAAAATTCCTTAAAAAATATTTTCCAGAGGCAGATATGGCCTCTTTTCAAAATGAAGTATTATTTAATTTGATTTGTGAAAGTAATATTATGTCTGATATATATATAAAGTATATGGATTTAAGTATATTAGGTGTAAACGTGGACCGGCTGATGTATTATATTCGTTTTCGTGATTGTGTGAATAAGCTATTGATATATCTTCCAATAAATGATGGCATTGGAATATACGCATGCATGAGATATTTTATAGAACAATTTTTGAAATATGTATACTCACTTTATAATAATAATGATGTTTCAAAAATCAATAAAACAAGTTATAGGCATATTAAAGAAGATATTAATAGTAACACAAATATAGATATAAATGTAAAGAAAGAAATAGAAAAAATATATTCTTATTATGCAAAATATTCTAACGATATACATGATAAGGCGGTTGTATATGATAAAGAATTGAATTTTCTTGGAGATATTCTAAAGAATAGAAATGATTTTATTTGTAGACTATCTGATGATTTGTCTAATTTTTTATTTATATCATACAACATTTTGAATAAAATATTTAATATAGATTTTAATAAATTGAATGCTTTTGAAAGAATGAGTATAGCTAAAATGTCTTCTAAGAAAAGAAAAAATAGAATATTAAATATGTTGAAGTACGAGAAGTAATTAGAGAGTCCACCTCCGGGTTGGCTCTTTTTGTATACATCAAAACGAAACGATTGAGAGGTGGTGAGGGTGCCGCGGAAATTGGATGAGCGAGCTGTGAAGGCAAAGGAGATGTACCTGAACGGAAAGAAATTAGTTGAGATTGCAAGTCAACTAAATTTGCCGGAAGGGACTGTTCGGCGTTGGAAGAGCACATATAAGTGGGGAAGCGAGCGCTCGTTAAATAAAAGCGAACGTTCGCAAAGGAGGAAGGGCGGGCAGCCTGGCAACAGAAATGCCGTAGGTCACGGTGGAACAGGTCCGCCGGGAAATAAGAATGCAGTGAAAACAGGAGAGTTTGAGACTCTCTTTTTTGATACCTTGGATCAGGAAGAGAAACGGTTACTGGAACTGGTGCAACCGGATAAAGAGCAGTTGCTGCTACAGGAGATACAGCTTTTAACAGTCCGGGAGCGCCGGATGCTGAAACGCATAGATAGCCTGCGCGAATTGGAAGAATGCGCACCAGAGGAAGAAGATGACGAGCCAGGCGCCATCTCAACAAAAGTTCCGCCGGGCATGACAGTGACAAAATACACTGCAGGATTTGAAAAAGGCAAGATCACAGACTTGCGAGAATTTACGGGTATCCTTGGGCAGATACAGGCAGTTGAGGAGGCTCTTACCAGGGTGCAGGCAAGGCGCCAGCGTGCCATAGAGGCATTGCATAAGTTTGGGTATGATGACGCACATCTGGAGCTTATAAAAGCCCAGGTGGATAAATTAAACCGAGAAGGGCAGGACGACGATGGAGAGGAAGGAGTGGAGATATACAATGATGCACCAAAAGAAGCAGATTAAGATATCTGATATAGTGATTCCAAAGTATCTCCCCCTGTTTAATGACCGGAAACATCGGCACATTATCCTTACATCAGGTCGTGCCGGCGCAAAGTCCAGTTATGTGAGCATTGCAACGGATTTCCGGATTATGGCTGAGAAAAATGCATCCTGTGTTGTCCTGCGTAAGCATCATAATAAGCTACGTAAGACGGTATATAAAGAGATGATACGTGGTATCAACCGTCTGGGAGTCAGCAAAAAACGGTTCAAAATCGGAAAATCTCCGATGGAGATAACATACAAAAAGAATGGAAACACCATTTATTTCTCCGGATCCGATGGCGTGGACGATACAAAGGGTATCATTGACGAGGATAAGCCTATCAAGCTGGTCGTACTGGACGAGCTGACAGAGTTCTTCGACGACGGCGAAGGAGAAGAGGAGCTGGCGAACATAGAAGCCACCTTTGTCAGGGGTAACCAGGGCGGGTTCCAGATGATCTATCTTTATAATCCGCCCAAAAACCCGAATGCCCCTATCAACGAATGGTGCCGTAAGATGGAGGAGCGACCAGACTGCATCCACATCCACACAAATTACAAGGATGTACCCGAGGACTGGCTGGGGCCGGATCTGATAGAATCGGCAGAAGTGATGGAGCAGGCAGATCCTAAGATGTATCGCTGGGTATGGCTTGGGGAGAGCACCGGCGTGGATGACCTGGTCTATTATATGGTCAGGTCAGAGCTGCATTATTATGACGGTCTGCCTGATGGGGATAAAAAGACTATCGGGGAGATCGGAGTGGGTGTTGACTACGGTCAGAAAAATCCGACGGTATTCGAGGCATTCGGTGTGGATTACAGCCGACAGGCATTGTGTGGTTTGGATGAGTGGTACCATTGCGGCAGAGATGAGGGGCAGAAATCCCCATCGGAATATGCAAAAGAACTGAAAGACTTTTGCGACCGACTGGAAAAGGAGTGTAACCGGGTGGTGAGCTGGGTATTTATCGACCCTTCCGCAGCCGGTCTCATCGAGGAGGTGCGGCGGATCATGCCGCACATAGAGGTTATACCGGCTTTCAATGACGTAAAATTGGGGATCAGCCGTGTGCAGAAATTCTTTTCTTTCCGGAGGATCCTTATAAACCGGGGTCAGAAACATTTGATCAGAGAATTGGGGTTATACCAATATGACCCCGAAAGCATCAAGAAGGGCAAAGAGGAAGTGCTGAAGGTCAACGACCACGCTGCGGATGCCACAAGGTATCTTGTATGCGGTATGTGGGGCCTGATAGCCGTATTCCTGCCTGTATCCGATAGAGAGTGAGGTGATAAGCATGATACAGTATGAGAGCATAAAAAAGGCCCTGGGCGTCGATATCGCGGTGTCACCAGAGATGGCAGACGCCATATACCGCTGGCAGCGTATGTACCGAAACAAACCGCCCTGGCTCAGTAAAGACGTCAAGGGATTAAACCTGCCGGCTGCTATCAGCTCTGAGTTTGCCCGGCTTGTTACAAACGAGGCAAAGATAGAGATCAGCGGCAGTCCCAGGGCGGAATTTATTGACGAGATACTGACAGGATTCCGGAGCAATCTTCGCAAATATGTAGAGTATGCCGGTGCTGCAGGCGGTATTTGTTTTAAACCATATCCCTCTGGTGATACAGTTGCAGTGGATGTGGTGAGGGCTGGCAACTGTTATCCGACGGAGTTTGATTCTTCTGGAGCGATGACCGGGGCAATATTCCCGGAATTTAGACGTAAGGGGAAGAAACTATACACGAGATTGGAACACCACAGCCTGCAGGATGGCAGATATACCGTTGAGAATCGGGCATTTGTGAGTACGAAGGCTATTGTAAAGACCGATGAGATCGTACAGCTTGGCATGGAGATAAAGCTTGAAACTGTTGATGAGTGGGCCGACATTTCTCCACATGAGGAATTTCAGAATGCGGACTGTACGCTCTTTTCATACCTAAAAATGCCGCTTGCAAATAACATAGACCCGGATTCTCCTCTGGGAGTGGCGGTCTATTCCAGGGCTGAGAAACAGATACAGGATGCGGATGAGATTTATGGGGCAACGCTCTGGGAATACAAATCGAAGGAAACGGCGATCCAGGCGTCGAATGAATTTTTCAAGAAAAATCGACAGGGTGAAGTACTCCTTCCAAAAGGGCAGGAGCGCTTGTATTATCCGATGGGAAACAGCATTGCTGACCCCACAACTGGAAAGCCCCTGTTCAACGTGTATTCACCCGACATCCGTGACCAGAGCTTTTTTAACGGATATAACCGTATCATACAAAAAGTGGAGTTTAACAGCGGTCTGGCATACGGCACACTGTCTGACCCGCAAAGTGTGGAGAAGACAGCGGAGGAGATCAAGACCAGTAAACAGCGGTCCTACTCTACAGTAAAGGACATCCAGAACAGTACAGAGGAGGCTATCCGCTCCCTTGTCAGGTCAATAGAGGTATGGGTGGAATTTGGTCACCTTGCCCCGCCTGGAAAGGTAGAGGTGTCATGTGACTGGGATGATTCCCTCATCGTGGATAAAAAGTACGAGCTGGAGCAGCTCAGAGCCGACCTGGCTGCCGGGATCATTGGCCCGGTGGAATTCAGGATGAAGCGTTACGGTGAGACGGAGGACCAGGCAGTCAAGGCACTTGCGAAGATACAGTTCCCGGATGACACACAGGAGTGATGTAGATGCGACCGGAAGAAATGGGGAGCCTGCCGCTGCAGGTTGAAAAACTGTTTTATGGGCTACAGGACAGGATCATGTCTGATGTGGTCAGGCGGATCAAGAAGACAGGGGAGATAACATCCACGGCAGACTACCAGCTCAACCGCGTCAAGATCCTGGGAAACTCAACCGAATTTATCGAGGATGAGCTAAAAGAGCTGCTGGATGCCGCATATCCTGAATTGTTTGCCTTGTACGACAAAGTGATAGACTGGGAGTATGTGCGTAACAAGAGCCTGTATGAGCAGGTAAATGGGCAGTTTGTCCCGCCCGAAGAAAATGACTGGTTGCAGGGGCTGTCATCTGCGATCGTCAGTCAGACAAAAGGCGAGATTAAAAATATATCGCAGTCATTGGGATTCTCATTGGACTACGGAAATGGGAAAAGGGTATTTACACCACTGTCTGAATACTATCAAAAGTATCTTGATCGGGCTTGTCTCGACATTGCGTCAGGCGCTTTTGACTACAACACGGCTTTACGCCGGGTGGTGCGTGAGATGACTTCATCGGGTATCCGTTCTGTTGATTACGCGAGCGGGTATAGCAACAGGGCACCTGTAGCGGCCAGAAGAGCCGTTATGACAGGCGTGCATAACCTCGGCAATAAAATCAACGAGCAACTTGCAAAAGAGCTGGAAACGGACGATTACGAGGTCACAGCGCATTATGGTGCACGGCCAACACATGCGGTATGGCAGGGCAGGGTGTACAGCCGCCGAGAACTGGAGTCTGTTTGCGGCCTTGGCAGTGTGACCGGTCTCTGCGGTGCAAACTGTACGCATTCATACCTGCCCTTTATCCGGGGGATATCAACCAGAACTTATACAGATGAGATGCTGGAGGATATCCGAGAGGATGACGCCAGGATCAGAAAATACCGGGGTAAGGAATATGATGGTTACACATGCCGGCGGAGACAACGCGAGATGGAGACAACCATGCGGGCGCAGCGGGAACGGATCAAATACCTGAAAGAGGGTGGTGATCACGATGCAGTGCTGGCAGCTCAAGCAAAGTATCTGCAGACGTTGCATGAATACAAAGGATTCTCGAAAATCATGGGCCTTCAGCCGCAGATGGAGCGTGTGTACATGGACGGTCTCGGGAGGATGTCAGGCGGGAGAATACCTGCAAAAGCTGTTGCAAAATTAGGAAGAAATGGTACAATAAAGTCGAATGTATAAGCGGTACAAGAGATACCACCCCAAATTGCTACGGTAAGGAGATGAGTGAGTGAAATACATGGTAAAATTAAAAAACATAAGTAAAAAAGGTGCCATTATAGAGTGTGAAATCTACCCAGAGGATGGTGAGACCCCAGGGCATGTATCGGTTAACTCTATGACCGAGGAGCTCGTAAGCTATCACCTGCCGCCTGGCTATGAATGGTGTAAAGGGCATGTGATGCATGCGCGTAATGCTCTTGTAGGAATATCAAAGGAAAAGGAAATTCCCAATGATAAATTGGTGATGTGGCATTAATATCACCGGTCAATATTGATTGCGCGGTATTTTGTGCCTTTTGGAGGTGATGTTACTTGATTGTAGTAACTATGGGGCGTACCGGAGTAGATATCAGCGGCCATGCAGGATATGACAAACAGGGTCGTGATATCGTATGTGCTGCGGTTTCTGTCCTTGCATATAACCTCGTGCTGTCCCTGGAGACCCTGACGCCTGATCAGGTGTTTGTGGAAGAGCGGCAGGGATATACAGAGATTATCTGGGATGACCTCTCAGAAAGAGGTAGAACATTGGTGGATTCCTTTTTCCTTGGCATATGTGCCATTGAGAGGGATTATCCAGGGGTACAAATCAAATATGGTAAATAAGCACGCGGGGACGCCCGGGTGTTTTTTTATGTCCAATACCGGTTAAGACGTTTAAAAGGTCTCGGAAACTGACCGGCAAGTCATATAAACTGTGCAGCCACCGGAAGACACCGGATATAAAAACGAAGGCGGAAAGGATGAATATGGATTTAAAAGAATTACTTGGGGATGAGCTTTACGCTCAGGTAGATGCAAAAATTGCAGAGGTAAATGGTGCTGATGAGCAGAAAGAGAACCCTGTAAAGTTTGTTGACCTGTCCGAGGGGGCGTATGTCAGCAAGGAGAAATATACCGGCCTGAAAACAGAAGCCGATGGGTATAAGAAGCAGCTCACGGAGGCAAACACCACTATTGAATCTTATAAGGAAATGGACATTGAAGGCATTAAAAAATCTGCGGATGAATGGAAACAAAAGTATGAGACTGACACAGCGGCGCTGAATCAGCAGATCGAGACCCAGAAGAGGACATTCGCGGCCGAGAAGTACCTCGATGGTCAGAAAATCAAGTCCCCTCTTGCAAGAAAAAGTATTCTCTCGGATTTCATGGCTCAGAATCTTGAATTTAAGGATGGCACTTTTGTAGGTGCGGAAGACTACATGAAAAAGATGAAGGAGCAGTATCCGGATGACTTTGAATCCGAACAGAAAGAGGAGCCACCCCAGAAAAAAACATGGGTGAGAGGAACCAGTGGTACCTATAAGCCCGGAGTTGTAGACTCTGAAGAATCCTATTTAAAACAGAAGTATGGTAACAACAAATATTACAGAGGTAAGTAAAGGAGATTGAACTATGGAATATGGTGGATATAACGTAACGGAAAAATACAGCAATATTGTAGAGCCGAATTTATACTATGACTCTATTTTTCAGCCGGGCATGACCTATACGGATAAATTCCAGGGTGATGCGGCATCTGGTCTGGTTAAGATCTTTAAGGTTGGAGCTGATGGTGTACAGGACCCGAAGACCCCGGCGGCTGATTTTAGCCATGAAAAGGTAACTAATGAGCTGATTGACATGAGGCTGAACAATATGCAGCAGAAATCTAAGAAAATCTATAACATTCAGGCCCAGGGTGTACCGTACAACATGGCGGAAGAGCATTTGTCCCAGGCCGTTATGGATTGTAAGGAAGGATGGCAGGCGTCCGGTCTTGCTTGCCTTGCAAATGAGGGCACAGCAATGAGTGACACAGAAGCACTCACCGCGGCAAACATCAAAAAGAAAATCATCGAGGCCCGTAAAGTAGTGCGTAAAGGAAAAGCCGTGGCGAACATCGTGCTTGCATCCGTTGATGCGTACTCCACTATGCTGGAAGCTGCCGGCGAGCAGTATACACCGGTCACAAATGACAGCATCATGCAGTCCGGACAGATTGGCAGATGGCTGGGCATGTTGTGGGTTGAAGCAAACATGCTGGATGTGCTGAGCGCTGCTAAGTATTACAACTATGCAGGTGACCTTAAGACAGTAGATCTGACCGGTATTGACTTTATCATGTACGACTGGAACGGATTCTCCATCGTGGACAACCTGGAGATGATCCGTCTGAAAGATTCCGAGAATTTCAACGGCACGCTTGCTCAGGTTGAGATCAATACCGGTTATCGCGTTCCGACAGCCGCAAAGGTAGTCGTAAAAAAACACGGAGCTTGACAAGTTTGACGGTTACCTCCGTAGCAGGTAGCACGAGCGGCTCTACTAAGATCACGGTAGAGCCGGCGCTGTCAAGCGGCAACAGCTACAAATACAAAGTGGCGGCAAACCCGACCATGCCGAATGCAGGACAGGAATGCAAGAGCGGATACACAGCATGGGACGGTACAGCAGATATTACAGCGGCAACAGGTCAGAAAATCGTTGTTGTTGAGGTAGATGCGGATAACCGCTGCTTTGGAGCCGGAATGGCCATAATAACCGCCGCAGAATAGAGGTGAGGATATGCCACGGGTAGAGGTAGATTATCAGTATTATGCTGATGTTTTTAAGGGAGATGCCCTTACAGAGGATGATTTAAAAAAGCACGGCAGGCGGGCGGAGTTCATAGTGAACTGGATGACATATGGTCGTATCCATGAATTTGAATTGCGGCCGGATGACCTGGAGGCTGTCAAAGCTGCCATATGTGCGGTATCTGAAATTTTGGCCGAGGATCACCGGCAGAAAGAAGCAACCGGCGGGAGATTGGTAAAGAGTGTCAATACCGACGGTGAATCCGTGACATATGCGGACATCCCCGACAATCGGCCACCAGAAGAGGCACTATACAGTAAATGCTATTCTGAAGCCCGTCTTTACCTGGAAGACACGACACTCTTACATCCGGGGGTGTACTATGATTATTAACGCAGAGATGACCATATATAACCGCAAGGTGAATCCGGATACGCGGAAAATAGAGTATTTCGGGCATATATCTCCCTGCCATTATTACTGCGAAAATAAGGTGATAACGGGCGATAAAGGAGAAGGTGGCCTAAAGCATGCTGATGTATTTAAAATCCGGATTCCGGCCGAATATCTTGACGGTTATGTGCCGCCGGATGAATATGCGAAGTTGCCATACAACCCTGAGATGGCGGCTTGGACTGTGGAAAAAGAAGACCTGTTTATCCTTGGGGCGTATGATCTGAGGATAAAAGGGGTTAGTGATCTGCAGAAGACGCACAGGCCATATGGCTGTATAGATAACTATGGGGATAACCGCAAAGGCGGAATCCCCCATATAAGATTTGGAGGTTGTAAGTAATGGGACAGTCTAAATTTGTACTTAGGATGGACCCTGCAGATAAGATTTTATTAAAACGTAAGATGGGCGACAACGGGCAGGCCCAGCTTTTTTTATCAAAGAATTTTGCAGATAAGTCACTTCCTTATGTCCCCCGGTTGACAGGGGCATTAAGGGACAGTGCCAGGGTTAACCCGAAAAGTGTTTCGTGGAATACGCCGTATGCAAGAAGACAGTTTTATGAGCACAAAAGTAAAAGTATGTGGCATATAAAAATGTGGCGTGACAGGGGAAAGGAAATCGTGGATAGCGTAGCACAGTTTTGCGATTGCAGGGTTAAGAGATGAGTATTATTGAGTCAATCAGAGATTTTATAGCAACCTGCCCGTTTATTGAGGAGCTGGATACCATGTTTCCGCCCGTAAATGTGGATAAGCTGGAGTCTGACCCGTCTTACAGCGTCGAAAGTGTTCCTTCCGACCCAATTGTGAAAAGGTGCATTAACGGGGACAGTATCCGCAGGGTGACTTTTTATCTGTGCTCCAGAAACCTTTATGGGGCAGAGGAGAACCTGGACACCAGTCAGTTTTATGAGAACTTTGCTGATTGGCTGGAGGATTGTACCAGGACAAAATGTCTTCCCGTATTAGGAGATGGGCAGACAGCGAGGGCAATAAAAGCAAATACGCACGGATACATCAATGATAGTGAGGCAACATATGCCCAGTATCAGATCCAGTGCGAATTACAATATTATCAAAAAAGAAAGGTAGGATAAGCATGAGAAGATTGGATTTACAGAGGTTTGCGGACACTGAAGCAGTGCAGCGGTATCAGGAGGCATTGTATATCAATGTCGGCGCTGCAGGCGCGGCCGCAACATACGAACTGTTCGGAACCGGTGTGACCAAAGCTGATGAGAGCTTTGACACGAAAACTAAAGAGAGCCGCTACATCAACCAGAAATCTACATCTCAGAGTATTACGGGATATGGGTATTCCATTGGCTATGAATATGAGAATATCCCGTCCGAAAAGGCCGTCAAGATGATTGATTCTGTGGCAAAAAAGGAGAAAGTAGGCTCTGAAGCGGAGACAGACCTTGTGGTCGTATCCCTGTACATGGAAAAAGAAGAAAGCAAGGGGTATCCGGCAAGAAAAAGGAGAGTGACCATCTCCCCGGATTCCAATTCCGATAACGACGGAACTATGGTAGGTTCCGGCAGCCTCCTGGGCAAAACAGACTGGGAGTATGGCTTCTTTGATGTGGAGAAAAAGGCGTTTACTGCAGACGCCACAGCTGCGGCAAAATTTGATGTGTCGGCGGGAAATTAGTTGGTGCTCCGGTAACAACGGCAGCCGAAGCACCGACTAAAGTGGCCGTAAATAAAGTAGCTATAGAGACCGCAAAAAGTGAGGCTGGGACTGAATAGTCCTGGCCTTTTATGGAGGTAGAGGAAATGCAGGTAAATTTTGACACGCTTAACTTTGATGCAACAGATGCGGACACCCTGCAAAAGTATCTTGATGCAATGCAGATCGTTTCAGAAAAGGCGAATAGGCTTGATAAAGACGCTCCGCAGCCAAAACAGTATCAGTATCTTTGCGAGGCTGTTAAAACATGTTTCGATGATATATTCGGGGCTGGCACTGGAGAAAAAATCTGTGGGGCCAACAACTCTCTTAGAGCCTGCACAAATGCGTTTAGAGAACTGGTAGAAGAATATAATCACCAGATGAGCGAACAGAAGAGAGCGAATGAAGCGCTCATTGCGGAAATGGAAACTGGGAAGGCTGTTGATACAGAGTGAGATTAACAGAACAGCTTCCAGTAACTGTAGAAATTGCGGGAGAAGCATATGCAATCAAAACGGATTTTAGGGATATCCTCCGTTACGATGAGATTATCAGAGGGCAGAGTGATGGAGAAGCGGTATTAAAGGCCATAAACATGCTTTTGGGAGAAGAGGTGCTACGCAAACCAAATATGAGAGCTGACGATATAGCAGAGGCGATCGGGTGGTTTGTTAAGTGCGGAGATATAGGAAAAAAGAGTTCACTCCCGCGTGCAGCACTGGGCCTTAATAATGCGGTACCTATGGATTTTGGCGCTGATTCCGCTTTGATTTATACTGCCTTCCTACAGACATACGGGCTTGATCTGTATGATATCCCATATCTGCACTGGTGGAAATTTAATTGGATGCTGGAGGACATTTCTCCTTCGTGCCGTCTGTCAAAGGTAATTGAATACCGGACGATAGACACGAAAAACAAAAATCTGTCCAAGGAACAGAAGAAAGCTTATGCGGCCTTACAGCGGTATTTCCGTGTCCAAGAAAAGAAATCTGAAGAGGACGAGGCTATTGTACAGGCACTCCTGGAAGGGAGGGACCCCTTTGGATAATAACAAAAAGCGCATAAAGATTGTGTGCCCTTATTGCGGATATAAAATGCCCATAGCTTATGACCCGGCAAGGGTTATTTGCCAGGGTGTATACATCCAATGCAAGGGCCGAAAGTGCAAAAAAGAATTTGAAATAAGGATTTAAGTGTCAAGTAGAGCCATTATGAGCCGATGACGCTTGCGAAAGGCAGGTGGGATTATTGGCTGATGGCAAAATTACGATTGAAACAAGTATAGATAATGCTGGGGCGCTAAAAGACCTTAAAAAGCTGACAAGTAACGTCAGCCAACAGGGTAATGCGGCAGCAGGGGCGGCGTCCAGTGCTTTTAGTAAGATTGGTTCCGCCGCAAAGCATTCGGCGGCAATCGCAGTAACGGCCCTTGCTGGTGTAGGGACGGCTGTCGCGGCGGCTGGTGGGCTAGCCGTAAAAGTTGGTTCTGATTTCGAGGCTGCCATGTCAAAAGTAGCCGCTGTTTCTGGTGCGACCGGGACAGACCTTAGCAAACTGACCGAAAAAGCTAAGGAGATGGGAGCGAAAACAAAATTCTCTGCTTCGGAAGCCGCTGAAGCCATGAATTATATGGCAATGGCCGGTTGGAAAACAGAGGAAATGCTGAATGGTGTAGAAGGTATCATGAATCTGGCGGCGGCGTCAGGAGAGGATTTGGCGTCTACATCTGATATTGTGACGGATGCATTGAGTTCGTTCGGATTACAGGCCAGTGACAGCGGGCATTTTGCTGATATCCTTGCAGCAGCGTCCAGTAATGCGAATACCAATGTTGCCATGATGGGCGAAACATTTAAGTATGCAGCGTCTGTTGCCGGTGCAATGGGGTATACTGCGGAAGATACAGCCCTTGCAATTGGGCTGATGGCAAATAGAGGTATAAAAGCAAGTCAAGCGGGTACTGCACTCCGGAGTATCATGACAAGACTTGCAAAGCCAACAAAAGAGACTCAGGGAGCCGTGAACAAGCTTGGTATCTCCCTGACGGATTCTGAGGGCAATATGAAGTCCCTGGATACTATCATGCAGGATCTGCGTGAGGGATTTTCTGGATTAAGTGAGGAAGAAAAAGCGGCTACTGCGGCAGCATTAGGCGGCCAGGAGGCAATGTCTGGTCTGCTGGCTATTGTAGGAGCCTCCCCAGAAGAATATGAAAAACTGCAAAGCGCCATTGCAAATTGTGACGGTACTGCTGAGAGAATGGCAGAAACCATGCTGGACAATCTTCAGGGAAGTCTAACCATTCTCAAATCCTCTCTGGAAGGTCTGGGAATCGAAGTATACGAGAGTATGCAGGAGCCTTTAAAGAATGCTGCAGATAACGGGATTGCGGACGTCAACAGACTCACAGAGGCTTTTAAGCAGGGCGGATTTGATGCTGCTGTCGAAGAGGCAGGAGACATACTGGCAGGACTTGCTACGAAGGTAGCACAATCAGCCCCAAAGATGATAGACGCCTCAGTTTCCGTAGTTAAATCCTTTGTAAAAGGTATTGGCAAAAACAAGATGCAGCTTAAAGTTGCTGCGGATGATATCGTCAAATCTCTGTGTAACGGATTGGTAAAGCTCCTTCCGAAGGAAATGCAGAAACCTGCAAAGAAAGCCCTGGATTCTCTCGTAAGGACATTCAAGTCGGGGACTAAAAACCTCTTGAGCGTTGCACAGTCAGTTTTAAACGCTGTAGGTGCAGTGTTTAAAAGGCTGGGTGGGAATATGGATGACATTATCCCTACTGTTGTCAGTATTGTGGCGGCCTTTAAAACTTTCAAAGCCGTTACCGGTCCGGTGTCATCCGTTGTAAGCGTTATCACCAAATTAACAGGAGCCGCAAAAGGAGCAGGTCTTGCTACCACTGCCCTGAATGCTATTATGGCTGCAAACCCTGCGACCCTGATTGCCGGTGCCATTGCCCTACTTGTAGGCGGATTGGCTGCGTATGCACTCACGGCAGGTCGTGCGGATGAACAGCAGAGTGCCTTTAATGAGCGAATGGATAAGCTTGGAGCATCCATAGAAAAGAACCAAAATGCAATAGATCAGCTCGGGGAATCAATGAAGGATACCAGTGCATCTATTGAAGCATCCGCAGCTCCTGTTGAGCGCCTGCGGGACAAAATGTCAGAGGCATTTGACGAAACCGGTCATGTGAAAGAAGGGTGCGAGGATCTTGCGACATCCATCCTTAATCAGCTTAACGACGCGATGGGCACGGAGTACAGCCTTACTGCTGATGGATTTATCCAGAATAGTGAGGGCGTAAAGCAGTCTATTGATGATGTTAACACCTCTATTGACGAGTATGTGCAGAATTTGAAAAATAAGGCTCTTCAGGAGGCTACAACAAGCCAATATACCGAAGCAATAAAAGAGCAAGCAGAAGCGCATAAAAATTTGGTAGAGGCACAAAAAGCGCATCGTGAAGCCATTGAAAAAGCAATAGATGTAGACGAGCAATGGCGCAATGGGCTGGCAGACCAGGAAGCGCTTGAAAAAGCCCAAAAAAATCTTGATGCAACGACTAAAAAGGTACAAGATGCGGGGCGGGCCGCTGTTGAAGCTGACGCACAAGTTAAAGGGCTTGAAGGGGTCATGGACGAACTGGGGAAAGGAACCCCGGAGAGTGTGCAGAAGGCAATAGATGCTTATGCACAGATTCCCATTGAATCAGAAGAGGCGGCAAAAGGAGTAGTTGCCAGTCAGGAAACTATACAGGACGCGCTTTCCTCTACGGACTACAGTAAAATGTCCGAAGGATTCCAATTGGCTATCCTGCAGATTGAAAAATCTGGCGGAGAAATTCCCAAAAGCCTACAGCAATCTATAGTTGAAGCACTGAAGAATTTTGATAAATTGGGTACAGAGGGTCAGGAATCTGTGGCAAGTGCAATGCGTCTAATGATGGATGCAATGAAGGATAAGATTCCTGAGTTTTCAAACATGGCCGGCGCTACATCCGATCAGGTTATACAGACATTTGGAAAATACCTGAAAGACAGCGGCGCTCTTGGCGATATTGGAACAGAAGCTCTGGACAAGATGATGAAAAGCATGGAATCTGCGGACGCCACATCTGTGCCGAATAAAAAGGGAAAAGAAGTCACTGAGACAGCCGCACAGTCTATGCGAGATGGTTACGAGGTCATTAATACTGCATCAAAGGGCGCAGGCGAACAGATAGGCCAAGGATTTTCTGCAGCGGATTATTCGCTTGCAATCACTGCCGCAGCAAAAGCTTGTGATATGACCGTAGAGGAGCTGATGGGTCACCAGGAGCAGATATACGCTGTTGCAGCACAGGTTGCACAATCTGGAGCAAATGGATTCACGGCGGCTGATTTGGTAGGCATATTTGGTTCCAATGCACAAGCGGCAGCAGATGCGGCAAATTTTACTCTCATGAATGGGGCAGCACAGGCAGGAGCAAGCGGTGCCAATTTTGGTAATTCCACGAATGCGGCTCTTATGGCGTCAAATATGCCAGGGGTATTTGCTGGTCAAGCAAATGGTGCGGCGTCAAATTTTGCATTTGGCATGTTATCCGGTGCAGGCCAGGGGGCAGCGGCAGCAAGTAGTGTAGGCAGTTCCGCAGGTATGGCCCTGCAGAACTCGGGCATTAGCAACATGTTCCAGGTGACTGGATCCAACGCAACGAATATCCTGAATAGTACCATTCAAGGGAGCCAGGGGGCTATATCATCGGCGTCTGCAAATCTCGGGCGCTCGTCCGCATCTGCTTTAAAGGGTGTGAATTTGGGCAGCAATTTCCAGTCTCAGGCACGTTCTGCCGTTAATATGTTTTGTGCGGGAATACGTGGTCTTACATCGTCAGGAGTGAGTGCTGCAAGAGCGTTGGGGACCAGCAGTATACGAGGGCTGAGTGAGTGTAATCTGTCCACTGCAGGAAAGACACAGGGTTCACAGTTTGCAAGTTCATTTTCTTCTGGTATCAATTCCGGTAGCAGTTCTGCATCTGCATCTGCCAGGGCGGTGGGAAGCAGTGCACTGAGCAGCCTGAGCGGCTATTCCGGCAGTGGATACGATATAGGTGTCCAGTTTTCCGCAGGCTTTGCGTCTGGTATCAGAGCCGGTGGTGGCGGGGTTGCCGCAGCGGCGGCAGACGTCGCAAGTCAAGCGGTGGCGGCTGCGCAAAGAAACCTTAAAGTAGCATCTCCGTCCAGAGTGATGCGGGCAATAGGCCGTTGGTACGATAAAGGCCTCGAAATTGGCATACAGGAGAATACAAAGGGTGTTGAGAGAGCCGTTGACCGGTTATCAGCCAAACTGACTTTTGATCCCAGTGCAATGTTGGCCAAGATGCGGGGTGACTTTGACAGCAACCTGAACAGGATTGCCGGAAACCACCTGGCGCAGAAATACATTACCTCTGTAACCACGCCTGAGCCGCGGGAGCCATCAAAAGTAGAACAGACAGTAAATATCTATCAGCCGGTTAAATCCCCCGTGGAGACGGCGAGAGAACTGCGGAAAGTAGGAAGGGAGCTGGCATTTGGATGACAAGAAAGATAATATTTACATTCCGTAAAGGGGAAGAGGAGCTTGTCTTAGACGACTCCTCTTTTTCTGTAACGGCATATGAGGGGCTGGAATCAACAGATTACGACCTGTTGACTGAAGAAAACGTTGGATATGCGGGTGAGCGTAAAAAACGGATGAAAATACTCAAGAGGCCGATAGCCATAGAATTCGATTATCTCGGATATGAAGACATCCCGGAAGTAAGGCAAAAGCTGATCGGATTTTTCTCCCCTTACAGCAGCGGAAACCTAACTGTTGATTTTATGGGAGCAGAGAGAGCTATAGAGTATGAAGTCCAAAAGCTGAAATTCAGCAGCCAGAATGTGTTTGAACCCATTTCCTGCTTACTGGAGCTTGTCTGCGTAGATCCAGATTTCCAGACCCCATATCACTTAATGGAGGCAATCAGCACGTGGGTGGATGGCTGGAAATGGAAATTCAAGCTCCCATTTCACATGAAACGACGCGGAGATCCCAGGGTGAATATTGTAAATGATGGACATGTAGAAACGCCCATAGAGGTAGAATTTCACGGTCCTGCAGAGAATCCCAGAGTGACAAACCTGACCACGGGAGAATATGTACAGGTAAACCGGACCCTTACCAGTGATGACGTACTGTTTATCAACACAGCATTCCGAAATAAGATTGTGGAGATTGAGAGAAACGGTATTCGGGAGGATGCGTTTGATTATATCGACCTGGGCTCGACCTTCTTTTCCCTGCGGCTGGGGGATAACCTGCTGGAATACAGCACCCAGAATGACTTGAATCCACAGAGCGTCATCATCCGGTATAAGAAAAGGTATCTGGGAGTATAGGAGGAATATACATGGAAAGCTATGGTTTTTTTAACGGAGATACTGAGTACGGACAAGATGAGTTCAACCGGTACTTTAAAAATATATATGAGGATGGCCTGAGTAGGGGGAGTAACGGTAGCCTTACTCTATCAGCCTCACTAAGCGGTGAATCGGTGGTTTTAACGCCAGGTTTTGCTATCATGCAGGGCTTTTTTTATTACAACGACAGCAACAAAACCATACCGATCACTCGTAATAGCACCTACAAAGTGATCTATCGTCTTGTGCTGCGCTTGGATTATGAAAGTAAAACAATACAGGCTGTGCTCAAAGCGGGAACTGCCGGTAGTACACCCACAGTGCCAGCCCTCACGAGAGATGCGTCACGATATGAGTTATCCCTGTATCGCATTGATGTGCCTGTGACCGGTCAGATATCCATAACGGACGAGAGGTTTAATACTGCGGTATGCGGCGAGATCCGGCCGAAAAATTTAACCGGATACAAAGAAATGGTGGAGGAATTTGACCGCCAATTTCAAGCATGGTTTAAAAATGTGCAGGGTACCGGCTGGCGTAATATTTTTGCACAGGCTACAGAGCCTGGAGGGGCGGTGACGGGTGCCATATGGATAAGCGGATAAATATTCGGTTTTTTGACCCTGATATCAATTTTATCGGGGAGATCACAGACTACACGGCCCTGATCCATGTCAGCAAATGGAAAAGTTATGGAGATTTTGAGATTCATTCCTCTGTTATGTATGACCGGTTATTCCATGATGGAAATATCATCATGCTGGACAATGACACCAGGAAAACAGGGATTATAAAGTATATCGGAGTGGACGATGAAGAGGGAGGAACTGTGGAACTCAAAGGTTTTTCTCTACTCCATATGCTCACACAGAGAATAACAGTCCCGCCAAAGGGGAAGGCACACCACGAATTTAACAAGGCCGCAGCAGAAGATATCATGACTGCTTTGGTTAACACAAATGCAGTTGCCCCTGCGGACAGTAAAAGAAAAATCCCTAAGCTTGTGATAAAACAAAGCGCCGGCAGGGGTGACCGGCTGACATACCAAACAAGGTATGACGTACTTACTGACTGCCTGGAGGAGTTGTGTGGCGCCTCTGGACTTGGCGTCTGTGTATCACTGGACCCGTGGAAGAAACAGTTTGTATTTGAAGTCTTGGAAGGTGTGGACCGGACAGTAAATCAGTCTGACCGGCCGCCCATGATCTTTAATGTCAACTATGACAACATTGAAAATCGTGAGTACATCCGGGATAGCAGCGAATACAAAAACTGTGCTTACACCGGAGGACAGGGAGACGGAGTAAACCGAGTCATTAAAATCATTGGAAACGAGAAAACGGGTCTTGACAGGTATGAGCTGTTTGTGGACGCCCGGGACGTGGAAGATGAGGCAAACCTGCCGGACAGAGCTAAAGTTAAACTTGCTGAGTGTGAGAAGATTTCCTCTTACACCTGCGAGGCTGATGCTGCTCTGTATCAAAAAAAGTGGAACCTTGGTGATGTGGTCACAACGAAGGACGCAGAATGGTCTCTTTTGCTGCATGAGCGAATCACTGAGGTCATGGAAACACTTGATTCGGATGGATATGTAGTTGAGCCAACCTTCGGCACCGCTACGAAATCCATCGTTGAGAAAGTCAATGCTGTCAGTGGAGATACTGCGAAAAATGAAAGCATACCAGGTCCTGAAGGAAAGCAGGGGCCACAAGGGTACAGCATACAGTACCGCTGGGACGGCACAAAACTTGGTGTAAAGCGTGAGGACGAGGGGACTTATAAATATACGAACCTGCAGGGACCTGCCGGTAAAGATGGGCAGGATGGTAAAGACGGCATGAGTGTCACATATACACATACGCAGATATCGGCTCAAGCCGTGTGGCAGATTGCACACAACCTTAATAAGTATCCCAGTGTTACCGTGGTAGACAGCGCCGGTTCCGTTGTCGTAGGCGATATCCGTTATATTGACCGTAACAACCTCACGGTAACATTTACCGCTGGTTTTGCGGGAAAAGCGTATCTCAATTAGGAGGAAAAATGGATTTATTAACTAATTTAAATTTGGGTAAGAATGAGCTGCAGAATGCGAGAATACAGAATCTTGCTACTGCGCCGGACAGCCCTGTAGAGGGTCAGATATACTGCAACACAACAGATCATGTGGTCTATGTGTATGTCAATGGTGCCTGGAAAAACATCATATATACATACACCGGTGAGACATTTACTTCAGTTCTCAAATCAAAGCTGGATGGAATCACCGCGGGGGCAACCAAGGCTGAAAAATCTACCACAAACGGAAATATAAAAATCAACGGATCTGAGACACAGGTGTATGTTCATCCTGGTAGTGGCACAAATCCACATGATACTACTAAAACGGACCTGGGACTTGGAAACGTCGAAAACAAATCGGCGGCAACAATCCTTAACGAGCTGACAAAGACTAAGATCGTGGAAAAGCTGGGGTTTACACCTACAAAGATAACAGTAGGCCTGGATGCAGATAAAGGGACGGCCACCGGTAGTAAAGCACTGTATATTGCGACAGATACAAAAAAAATCTGGCTGGACAATGCCGCCAATGCTTGGTTGCAGGTTGGCGGGCAGGATACGATCGCGTGGGCAAAAGTTACCGATAAACCTTCCACTTTTACGCCACCGGTAGCAAGTGCTACGGTATTAGGTGGTATTAAAGTGGGCACCAATCTGAGCATCACGGCGGATGGGACACTGAACGCGAATGATGACCCTACAAGTTATATTGTAAAACAGCAGCGTTTCACGGCCACAGCGGGACAGACAGCCTTTACATTGACCGGCGGGAAATACCGCCCGGGCATCGGAGCGCTGGCTGTCTTTTTAAATGGGGCAAAAGTGAGCAATGAGATCGTGACAGAGACGTCACAGACGGTATTTACACTCAAAACCGGTGTGAGTGCGGGCGATACGGTCCTTGCAGAATATGTGGAACTGATAAATGTAGAACCATATCCTGTGCATGTATCTGAGCACTTGCCGGGAGGAACGGACCCTTTGCCTGTCGCAACACAGTCGGCTGCAGGTTTAGAATCAGCAGCGGATAAAAAGAAATTAGATGGGATTGCAGAGGGAGCAAATAGATATGTCCATCCTGGCAGTGGGACAAACCCGCACGGGACTACAAAATCAGATGTTGGTCTGGGGAATGTGCCGAATGTTGCCACCAATGACCAAACACCAACGTTTACTGAGGCTACAGCCCTTGCAAAACTGACGTCTGGAGAAAAGCTGTCCATAGCACTTGGCAAGATATCTAAGGCAGTTACTGACCTGATTGCTCACATAGGGAATAAGTCAAACCCGCACGAAGTTACAAAGGCTCAAATTGGATTAGGGAGCGTGGACAATACATCCGATACAAATAAACCTGTATCCACGGCACAGCAGGCGGCCCTGAATTTAAAACTCAATGCCTCCCTGAAAGGGGCGGCTAACGGACTGGCGGAGCTGGATGGTTCAGGAAAAGTTCCGGCTGCTCAGTTGCCGTCATTTGTAGATGACGTCCTGGAAGGATATTACTACAACAGTAAGTTTTATAAAGAGGCAGCGCATACCACTGAAATCGCCGGGGAGACCGGAAAAATATATGTAGATATTCCCTCAAACAAGACATACAGGTGGTCAGGCACAGCATATGTGGTCATTTCTGATACGATAGCTCTTGGCGAAACTGCATCTACAGCATATCGAGGAGACAGGGGAAAAATTGCATATGATCACAGCCAGAGCACCCATGCCAGGACAGACGCCACTAAAACAGAGAAATCTACCACAAATGGAAATGTGAAGATCAATGGGTCTGAGTCAGTGGTATACACACACCCGTCTACTCATGCGGCCAGTATGATAACACAGGATACCACACATCGGTTCACAACTGATACCGAAAAAGCGGCTTGGAATGCCAAGCCGAAGAAGTACAGTGCGGATGTGCCGGCCAGCGCTTCAGCGGCTATCACACACAACCTGAACACCCAGGATGTGACTGTTACGGTACGTGAGAAAGCAAGTCCATATAATGTCGTATTATGCGACGTACAGGTGACAGGTGTTAATGTGGTGACACTACTGTTCGCGACAGCTCCTGCGGAAGGAAAGTACAGGGTTACGGTGACCGGATAGGAGGCAGCTATGAGGATATTTGGCAAGGAGTTCATCTACAATGGATACAAAGTTTACCATGCTGGTGATAAGCCGACCGCTGCAGATGTGGGGGCATATACAAAAGCACAGGTGGATCAGAAGATCACAGATGGTAATGGAACAAAGATAACCGCAGCAACTGCCGCACCGAGCAGCCCGGCCAAGGGCGAAGTGTGGATCAAAATCTGAAAGGAGTATATATTATGGCTACAACAAAAAAATCACAGTTTAAAATTAACAATGGGGCAGATTGGGACACGTATCATTTTGAGACTGACAGCGCACAGGTGAAGCATAAAAAAGGTGACGGTACAGAAACCACAGTGGAAGACGTACTAAACTCCGCTTTGGGAGGATTTCAAATTCTTACCGGAAGAGTGGATATTACGCCAAAAGCAAACACACCAACTGCAAAAGAAGTAGTGTTTAGCCGTGAGTTTGCGTCAGCACCGGTTGTCATTACTTGCCCTGCCAGTTCAGTACCTGGTACAGCCATAACCGGAACATCTGCGTCTGATGTAACAAAAAGTGGATGCAACATTTATCTTACACGTAGTGGAACTACAACCAGTACAGTAATGTGGGTAGCAATAGGACCAGCAAAATAGCCTATTTTACATTGGCCCTATTGCAACCCACACCATAATTGTCTCTGTATTATTTATCCTTGTAACATATGCTTCAAATCCATCTTTGGTATTATTACTTGTACCAATTCCCAAAACATTTGTGCCTGGTACGGATGATATAACTGTCATCACTACGCCGGGCTGACTTTTAAAGGGTTTCGGGAAAGTTACTTTTTTCATAGTGGGTTCATTTGGTTTCGGGGTTATAGTAACCCTGCCAGTTTGTATCGCCATCCCACCCAAAGCGGAGTTTTGCACACGAAAGGAGAAATCTATGGAAATAAGAGCCAGACCGGAAACGGTCTTATTTTATTTATATAAATTATGAAGGAGACAGCATACATGGAAACTATCATTTCAGCCTGCATCTCTGCAGGCGTTACTCTAATTGTCTGCCTAATAAGCAACAAAAGCCAGCAGGAAAAAACGCGGGCATTGATGGAATATAAGCTTGAAGAGCTTACAAAAAAGGTAGAGAAGCATAACTCAGTTGTGGAAAGAACCTACATTTTGGAAGAGAAAATGAAGGTTGCCAACCACAGGATTGAGGATTTGGAAAAGGAGAGATGAAAAATGAATAATGAAGAATTTTTAGCATTATGCAAGAAAACCGTTATGGATTATTTTAATGAGCACGCTGACAAAACGGATCGAAAACAGATCACCGAAGAGGATGTATTTATTGTGTGGAGCTGTAAAACGTTGCAGAACAATAAAGCCCTGGTAAGCACTACGGTGTCGGATGGCATGTATTACGAGATCACTCACAACGGGGATAAAAAAGAAACGTATGTAGATGCATATAAAAAATGGGAGAACTTTGTTGTACGATAGGAGGTATTAATCATGGATTTAAGCTTTTTGACAAACTATATCAACCCGGTGATTTTGGGAATCTGCCTGCTGGTAGGGTATGTGATCAAGACGGCGATACCGGCAATCAAAAACAGGTACATTCCGCTGGCGGCATTGGCAATGGGAACTATAATTGCGGTACTCATAAATATGGAAAGTGGAATTAATGCAGAGGTGATCCTGGGTGGAATGATATCCGGCCTGGCCAGTACAGGCTTATACGAGATGCTGCGGAATTTAATAAGTAAAGATGGCAAAAAGGAGTTAGAGGGCGAGTGATCGCTCTCTTTTTGCGCCGCCGCAACCAACATGAAGGGAATTATATGAAGATATTTATTTCGCAGCCCATGAGAGGGCGAAACGACGATGAAATCAAGGCAGAAAGAGCAGAATTGATGGCTGCTGTAAGAGAACAGTATGAACACACAGAGGAGCTAGATACATTTTTTGATAACCCGGAGTGGGGAGCACTTATGTGCTTGGCAAAGAGTATAGAAGCATTAAGCCAGGCTGATGCGGCGGTATTTGCACCAGGATGGGAAAATGCAAGGGGATGCAGGATAGAGCATCAGTGCTGTGTTGATTATGGAGTACCTATTTTATCAGATTAATTTGCGCCGGCGCAAATGTCCGGTGAAGGGAGAAATATATGGGTGTTTTGATAATGGGAAGGGCTACCGCATCGGCTGATCAGATGCGGAAGTATCTCAAAAGTAAGAATCCATTTGCGGCGCAGTCGGTGCTGGATATGATCCCCTTGTATTTGTCAGAGGGGGAAGTTGAGGGTGTCAAAGGCGATATCGCTTTTGCACAGTCCTGTCTGGAAACAGGGAATTTCACTTTCTCTGGTTCTGCTGTCAAACTGGATCAGAACAATTTCTGCGGAATGGGAGTAACAAAAAAGGGGGAGAAGGGAAACAATTTCCCTAGCCCTCAATTGGGAATACGTGCGCAGGTGCAGCACTTAAAGGCATATGCCTGCAACCAGCCGTTGAAGCAGGGATGTGTAGACCCCCGTTTTCAATTTGTAAAGCGCGGGATGGCAGAATACGTGGAATGGTTGGGAGTACAGGAGAATCCGCATCACACTGGATGGGCGGCGGGAAAAGGATACGGTGAGAAAATCCTGAAAATACATAAGGATATTTTGAATATGGAAAGTGAGGGAAAAGGAATGAGAATTAATGTACATGCAGGGCACAATTTTAAGGCTCCAGGAGCTTCAGGAGTATTCTCTGAAACAACCGAAGACAGGAAGGTAAAAGACTTGGTGATTAGTAAGCTCCGCGCGGTAGGGCATACAGTATATGATTGTACCGATGAGGATTCCGGCAGTGTAAGCGGAAACCTTGCAGCTATCGTGGCGAAATGCAATACCCATGCCGTAGATCTGGATGTGTCCGTCCATTTCAACTGCTATAATGGATCGGCGCACGGAACAGAGGTATTTATCTACAATTGGGGAACAGCCGCAGAACCCTATGCCCAAAGGATCGTGGACCGGATCGGAGAGCTTGGCTACACAAAAAGAGGCGTAAAGACGAACCCCAGTCTTTATGTGTTGCGGCATACGTCAAGTCCGGCACTCCTGGTAGAGTGCTGTTTTTGCGACAATGCAGGGGATGCAAGTAGATATACCGCAGAAAAGATGGCAAATGCTATTGTCGCCGGTGTTACTGGCGGTGCCATGTCTGGTAATGCACCGACAGCAAACAATAAAAATTGGCTGTCAAAAGGTGATACCGGAGTAGAGGTGACCGCATGGCAGAAAACATTAAACACATTCGGTAGCAATGTAAATGCAGACGGCGAATTTGGCCAAGATACAGAGGCACAGACTATCCGCGTACAGCGCCTTGTAGGTGCTGATCCAGATGGGTGTGTGGGAGAAAAGACAAAGGCCGCCGTAAACACGTACCTCAAAAAGAATAACTGGATACAGGTACGTGATGGACGCTGGTGGTATCGCCATTCAGACGGCGGCTATACCAAAAACGCCTGGGAGAAAATCGGCGGAGTATGGTTCCATTTTGACGGCAATGGATGGATGCAGACAGGCTGGCTGCAGGATAATGGGAAATGGTATTATCTCAAAGCCAACGGTGCTATGGTTGCGGATAATCTGGTGCGTACTGGCGGCAAGATCTACTACGTGGATAAGAACGGCAAAATGTGCTTTACGGACAGCTCTGGAGCACTTAAATAGTGATGTTGTGATCCGGCTCGACGTCGAGTCGCATAATAATAGCACCGGTGACGTACTGCCGGGGCAAAAAAAGGGGGCCAGCCGCAGCCGGTCCCCAGATTCGTGTTTTACACAGTTAATGTGTACGCAAGCATCGTATCATATAAAGTATTTGCTTACAAGCATAAATAATAAACCAATATAGTAGCGCTGATTTTTCAGCTCTATTCGGACGGTCCAATTTTGGACTGTACAAGTACAAGTTCAGCGGAATTTTCCGCTCTATTATATGAGACGGAATCATGATCTTAACATGCCAGCAGCCTGATACATGGACAAGTCCAGCAAGAAGTGTTATACTAATAAAACAGGAGCACTACTGTAACTATCAACGCACAGAGGGCAACTGTAAAACGCTGTAAGGCCCCGGTTCTTCGCCGGGGCCGTCAATAGTTTAAATCTTTTTATACTGCAATTTGATATGATGGGAATTGCCGTCATTGTCTATAACATCAAAGTAAGGATGTTCGTTACCAGTGAGGACTTCATTTGGTTCATAATTCCAACCCCACGGAGCCATGAGCATGATATCTCCTGCATTTGTCTCAAACATTTCCCAATTTTCAGGTATTTCTATTTCTACTTTGTCACTGCAAGTAGCAGTGGCATGGGGAGCGTTTGCCGTCCAAACCTGTTTTTTTTCTGCGGCGAGTACCCCGTAATTAATATATCCTGTAAATTTTTTCATTTTGTATCCCCCTTGTAATATATATTTATATTTGTTATAATTTACTTGCTGTGGGAGCGGTGGCAAGCCCGCCCTCCCTTGGTATTCTCTAAGTCCTATTCGGACTTATTTTTTTGCTCTTCCAGCAGTTTCTCCACTTTCTTTTTGGCTTCCTCGAGGTCCTTACAACCGTCAAGAATCATTCCGAACATTTCTAATATTGTCTTGAATTGTTTATCTGTCATGTTGTCCGCCATGCGTCCTCCTTTCCCCGCTTGCCCGGTCATTAAGTTAATCTCTTAACTTAATTATATTATAAACCATTTTTGGTTTAAAGTCAATATATATTTAAACTTATTTTGGTTTATTTTTGTTCTCTACATATTTAATGATATTCCCAGGCTGCATATCCAATAATTCACATAACTGTTCAAGTGTCTTAATTCCAATCATATCTCCTTTTCTTAACTTTTGCATTGCGGATTGGCTTAATATGTTTTCTTTCAGTATGCGTGTGCTGTTGTAGCCTGCTTCTTTTAATGTGTCTATGACATTGATTTTATAAACTAACATGTCGAATACCTCCTTTTATTTTATTGTAAAACTATCTTGTTTTAATGTCAACAAAATAATCCAAAAAAAGTTTAAAAACTCTTGATAATAAACTAAAAATGGTTTATAATGTAATCATAGAAAGGAGGTGAGAACAATGGGGAAGAAAAAGAAAAGCGGCAATGAGAAACGCCTCGCAAGCATCCTTCTCATTACCGCAACAATCCAACTAATCCAAGCCCTGATTGATTTAATCAATCATCTGCTAGATTAGGGGGCGGGGGCGAAAGCCCCTTCCCTTAAAATAAGGATATCGTTTTCTTTGCCCATTGTCAAGTATGGCTACCATAGAAATTATATTAGACGTCGTGCAGATCATTGTCAGCACAGGAATCATTGTAGTGTTACTCAAAGACCGGAAATGCAAATAGGAACCACCGGACCGGCGCCCGGTTATGCGCCGGGAAAGGAGTATTATGATTGGGACCAGAATAACAGCCTTGGAAAAATTTTTTAAGGTAAAGAAGCCTAAAAGTATGAATTATATAGAATGGATTGAAAAATTATATGAGATGGAAATGGAATGGGAAGAGGAGCATCAGCAACCTTTTCCAGTATAGTGTGCCATCCCGATTAGGAAATACCGGGTGAAGGGCCGGATAGCGTACCAGGGGTGCAGCTCCCCTGGCGGCCCATAGGCTTGAGCCAAAGTACCTGTAATGCTGCCGTACCTGCCTACGACATTGTTACAGGCCGGTCACCCACCAACCCGATTGCGCCCCGGTGCAGTTATCCGGCGCTGGCAACGTAACTGCCCGTATAAGCCTCTGCGGGGCAGGCCGTACGCTTATACGCAAAATGACCGGCACCATTACAGTACCGGCCATTCCGCTATCATATCTGATTTCATCTCTATGGATATATTACCACATCTAATCTATACGGGCAATAAAAGCCCGTAGACATTTTTCGACGAATCACAGACCATTGATAACCTCTATGTGCCTATTCCTCTGTACCTGTATTGTTATCGGTATGATACCTATTTCAATTTACCGTGCGGATGTTTTATTACACAGACAAAACCGGATCACCTATACGCAGGAAAACGCTTTTTGTTATATTTTTCAATTTCTTCACAGACAGCATCGTATACGCCTGGATAAGAACAGTCCGGTCCTCCCATACTTGTACAGGGAATAAAATATTTTGGAGGAATCTGGCTGCAGATTTTTTCTATCTCGGCTGCAATTTTTTCATGGCTCCAGTCAATGACATCCACAATGCTGCTGTCCAGGCCTCCCATGAAGGAAATCTGACCTCCGTATTTTTTTACAAGCTCAGGTACATTGTTTGTATGAATGGTGCCCTGGTGGATATCAATTCCCATCTTGATCAGAGAGGGCACCAGATTGGCAAGGTAGGTGTCAGAGTGGTGAACAATGATACATCCATTTTCTTTGAAATATCCATACACCTTCTGATAGGCGGGAACAATGAATTCCTCAAACATCTGAGGGGAGAGGAAAGATGAAGTCTGAGTGCCAAAGTCATCATGATGAAATACGAGGTCCGGATGAATGTATTTCATCAGCTCTTTGGCATAGGCCAGCTCCCAATCAGCCATAAAATCCAGCAATTCATGCATAGCTTCCGGCTCTTCATAGAAAGCCACCATTGTCTCCTCGATTCCCATTAAGTAATATACTTTTTCCAGTATTCCCGGTGCCATAAAAGCTGCTACAAACTGTTCACTGCGGTCTACGGCATCTGCCTGTGCTTTTATGTCTGCCCAGAATTCCGGAGGGTAAACCACTTGGGGGGCTTTCACCACATCTTTCCATTTTGTAATGTCCTTCAGCGCAGCACGTCCTTCACTGTGAACAGGAAGAGGGCCTGCACATCCTTCTGGGAATGTTACGGTAACTCCCCACTGATTGACGGTAGTTTCTCCAGGCTTCATGGTATAAGCGAAGCCGCCGATACTGGTGAGTACAGGGTCGATCATAAAGGCAAAGGCTTCATGGCAGTTTACATAGCGGTCCGGATTTCCGCCCCTGATCGTTTCCAGCAGATTCTGTCTTTTCGTTAACATAAGCAAATCCTCCTTTGATTTGTCGAACTGCATTGCTGTTTGTTTTTAGTATAGAGTGAAATGTGTTTTCCGTAAATTCTATAAATAAATTGACATTACTGTATAAATTTCCTATACTTTATACAAAACATATATTCGGGTAAGGGGGGATTTTATGCGGATCAGCATGCAGATCCTATATGAAAACCTGTCGGGATTTCAGCCGGTGAGGAAAAAGATAAGAGGGTGGGAGACTTTTAAATATTTAGGGTTTCTCACCCTTAATGAGAATCATGAGGGGATAACAGAGGACTATGTCATTTTAGGTCGGGCGGAAGAATTTAACAGATATAAAATTCCTGAAACATGCGGAGTGATATGCCTGGGAAGATATGAAGGGGAAAGAAAGAAAAACCAGGAGTGGATATTTCTTTCGGAGTCTACCGAATTGGAAGAGGTGCGGCACATACTTCAAAATACGTTCCGTAAATATCTTCTCTGGGAGGAGCGTCTATGCATGGCACTTCGGCGGAATGAGGATGTGGAAAGCTATTGCCGTGTAAGTATTCCTATTTTTAATAATCCCATTTTTGTACATGACGGCAACTTTGAGATCATTGCCAGTGTCAATGAAATGGAAGGGCAGGTATCCTGGAATTATGAAGAGGACAGTGGGAAAAAGACGGTGACCATGGAGACTATGAATGACATTAAGGTATCACCGGACTATCAGGAAAGCCTAAAGACCAGAGGTCCTCAAATATTTCCCAGCCAGCAGTTTGGGTACAGGGGACTTTATGTGAATTTTTGGGCAGAGCATATGTTTCTGGGGAGGATCTGTATCAATGAACTGGGCAGAAGTTTCAGGGAGAGTGATTATCCCCTTATAGAGTATCTGGCGGAATATGTATTGGCTGCTTTGGAGAGGGGATGCCTGATACAGTCAGGAGATTCCAGGGATCTGGAACATTCTTTCTGTGAGCTTCTGCAGCATGGAAATACAGAAGAGAGCCTTCTTGTGATGCGTCTAAAGTATCAAAACTGGGATCCTTCAGACAGATATCAGTGCGTTCGGCTTCAGATAAGCAGCCGGGATTTCTCTACGCATGCGGTGGCTTATACCTGCCGGCGTCTGGAGAGCATGTTTGCAGGACTTTATGCGTTTCCTTTTCAGGAGGGGATTGCCATAATCGTGAACCTCTCCCGGATAAATTGCGCTAAGGATGAATTTTTACAGAGGTTTGCGGTCTTTCTCAGGGAAGGAATCTTTAAAGCGGGACTCAGCGGGGACGGGACAGATTTTATGAATCTCAGGTATTACTATCAGCAGTGTACGGCTGCCCTGCTGATGGGGGAAAAAGAGGACCCTACGTTTTGGATGTATAAATTCCAGGACTATGCAGTTTCTTATCTGTTTTATCAGGGATGCTGTACACTGGCACCGGAAATGTACTGTGAACCGGGGCTTTTGCTGCTCATAAAATATGACCGTGATCATGGTACGGACTTTTATGATACGCTGCGCGTATTTCTGGAAAGTGACAGGAATATAGCTCATACTGCACAGAAACTTTTTGTCCATCGAAGCACACTGCTGTACCGCCTGGAGAAAATCAGCAGGATAAGCGGACTGAACCTGGATGATTACAGAGTCCGTTTTAAGGTAATGCTTTCTATTGAACTTTTAAAGTGATCGTTCAGTAACAGTTTGGTTTTATACTGTTATACGTTGCGCTGCTTTGTAAATGTAAGGTGAAACAGAGAGGAAATATGTGCAGGACTGCATTTTTGCAGTCTGTGTGCATGTATTTGTTGTTATGAAGACGGATGGCTGAATAGTAACATTGTAGTATGGCATATTCAGAGATATGGCATACTTTGCATGGAAGTGCTATACTGTAAGAAAAGCGGAAAAAAGGAGGAGCATCATATGTACAAGACAGAAACCTATACAGCCGTGGTACCGGTAGAGGACTACATAGAGGGCTATGTGGATGTGGACACATTTTTGGAGTGCTGCAGAGTATGTCCAAACTACGATAAGGTATGGTCCTGTCCATCCTATGATTTTGACGTTCTGTCGTATTGGAGGAAATACAAGACGCTGGAGCTGACAGCCGTTAAGATCATCTTTGATGAGGATCATGCGGGTAAGGCGTTTACAAAAGAGGAACAGGATAAGATTCTGGCACAGTCCCTCCGTGTGGAGAAGGAGAAGCTGTCGGAAATGCTCTGGGAGAAGGAAAAAGAATTTCCCGGAAGCATCAGTCTGTCGGCAGGTTCCTGTAATTTATGCCATGGAAACTGTACCAGACCGGACGAAAATGCGTGCCGTTTTCCGGAAAAGATGCGTTATTCCATTGAATCAATAGGAGGCAATGTGGGACTGACACTCAGTAAGCTTATGGGAATTGAACTGGAGTGGATGGAAGAGGGAAAACTGCCCCATTATTTTGTGCTGGTGTGTGGTTTGTTAAAGTGAATTTATAAGGATAAAAAAGGAAGTTGACAAAGAAGGGAATCTGTTATACACTTTTATCATAAACTTATAAAAGTATATGATAAAAGTGTAAAGGAGAATGCATATGGATACCCTGACTGCAAGGCCAAAACTATTAAAACAGGCAAATCTTTCCCTGATACGAAAAGTGCTGAAGGCAAAAGGGACTGCCACCAGAGCAGAGATTGCCCGTGAGACAAAGATCAGCTCCACCACAGTCCGTTCTCTGCTCACGGAAATGATGCAGAACGGAGAGATTGAGAGTGTCGGATATGACGAGTCCAGCGGCGGAAGGAAAGCGGAGCGGTACGGATTCAGGCCGAACCGGTACTATGGCGCGGCCTTCTGCATAACAGGAGACCAAATATACGGCCTGCTGATCAATGTGTGCGGAGAGATCGTGGAAACTGCAAAGCTTTCCGCTGATCAGGGGGACTTTGAGAGTGCGGTCATTTCTTATCTGGATCAACAGATGGGGAAAAAAGAGATCAAGTCCATAGGGATCGGTGTGCCCGGTGCAGTGGAAGGCAGCGGTTACTGGAGAAAAAAGGAGGAAGGGGGAGAATTATATAAGGTCAATATAGGGGATAACCTTGAGAAACGCTACAAGATTCCTGTTGTGATGGAAAATGACCTGAATGCTACAGCCATTGGATTCGGGCGTTGTTATGCCAGAGAATTTCCACGTGAGAATTCAGAGAAAACCAATATGGCATTTCTGTTTTTTGAAAAAGGCTGCGTCAGTGCGGGTTTTATATCAGGGGGCAGAATTGTACGGGGAAGCAATAATTTTGCAGGAGAGCTGGGTCTGCTGCCCATGGAAAACGGAAAAATGCTGGATGAATGTATGACCGAGCCAATGGAGGATACCAAGTATGTGAATCTTGTGATCCGCGTCATAAGCTGGATCTGTGGAATTCTGAACCCGCAGTATGTGGTACTTGGCGGACCGGATCTGAGGAAAGGGTGTATCGGACCCATCAGCGACGGACTATCTGCTTTTCTGCCGAAACATATGCTGGCTGAAATCCTCTATTCTGAGGATGTGTGGCATGATTATTTTGACGGGATGGCAAGTCTCACCGCGGGTAAGATGTTCGACGATGTGCAGTTTATAAAGGAGTAGCCATGTTTGCAAATAAAAAAGAGAGAATTCTTGACACTGGGCCGCGTATTTGCTTTTTTCTGCAGACTGCATTTGGAACTTCATTTGCTTATCTCACCAGCGGTGTGTTCCTGAGCGGGTTTGCGCTTTCCATAGGTGCAGGGGATGTGCTTGTCAGTTATCTGAGTGTGATCGTGAATATCTGTGGAGTGTTGATCCTGGCCTTTGTGGCATATCTGGAACGGTTTCAAAGCCGTAAGAAATTAACCGTTATATTAACGATACTGTCCAGGACAGCCACACTTTTTATCATTGTCATCCCTGTTGCAGTTCCAGGGCAGATGCGGATCGGGGTTTTTGTTTTCATGGTGGTTTTGGCATTTACCCTTCAAGCACAGACCACAGTGGTCCTGAATCAGTGGATGATGGGCTTTATGGATGAGAAGAAGAGCGGACGTTACATATCGCTGAGACAGACGCTGACCCTGGGAGTTACAGTTATTTTGTCTGTGGCAGGCGGTTTCTGGATGGATTTTATGAAGGGAGAGTATCTGGGATTTGCTGTTTTGTTCGCGGCAGCGGCAGTGATGAGTGTTTGTGAGATCATTCTGCTGCTGCGGACACCTGACAGTGCTCCATACCGGCCTTTAAAGAACGTGTGCAGACTGGGGGATGCCCTGAAAGTACCCCTTGGGGACCGGAGATTTATGGGGTTTGTAGTTTATATCCTGGCGTTCTATTTGCTGCTTAATATTTCGGACAGTTTTACTATGGTATATATGATGAAATACCTGGCGCTGCCCTACAAAACCGTGACGGCAATGTACATGATCATATCCCTGCCTCAGATCGTGCTTCTGGGCTTTTGGGGAAGAGTAAGCGATAAGCGGGGGCATGAGTTTGTTTTGAAGACTTCCATCTGGCTTTTTGCAGGGGAAACTCTGTTTATGTCCTTTGCAGGGCCGAAAAACTGCCTTTTGTTCATACCTATTGCATTTCTGACGTCTTCCGTTGGAAATTCGGGCTTTGTGGTAGCTGTGTTTAACAGAAGGTATGAATTGATGCCGAGGGACAACAGGATTATGTATGACAATTTTTATACGGCAGTTATCGGTGCCGGATTTATTTTGGGACCAATGATCGGAGGGGCTGTGAAAAGCTTTTTGGAGGCAGGTGCGGCAGTACAGTCTGCTGCTGCCATTCATGGGATACACTGTCTGTATCTCATATCCACTGCGGGAATCCTGCTCCTGCAGGTTATTTATTACCGTGTACAGGGGAAAAGGGAGGTGTGTGTCCATGTCAAAGGTTGATCTTCATATGCATTCGTCTTTCAGCAGTGACGGCGAGTTTTCTCCGGAGGAGATCGTCAGAATGTGTGAAGCGCGGGGGATGGAGTATATTGCAGTAACAGACCATAACTCTGTCCGCGGTGCAGAAAAGGCCTTAAAGGCTGCGGCTAAGGTCAGGGTGATATCCGGCGTTGAGCTGGATTGTGTGTACAGAGGATGTGACTTTCATCTTTTGGGGTACGGCATTGATGTGAAACGTCATGAATTTGAGGAAATAGAGAGTGATATTTTACGTCAGGAGAGAAATGCGGCAGAGGAAAAAATTGAACTTTTCCGGAGAGCTACAGGTGTCTCTATAGATACGAACAGGATTCTTGCAGAAGCAGATAAGGGTGTTGTGACCGGGGAGCAAATCGCTGAAAATGTACTGAACCGGGAGGATGCGGGCAGGTATGCGATACTGGCCCCATATCTTCCGGGCGGACCAAAAAGCGATATGCCAAATGTGAGATTTTACTGGGATTTCTTCTCAAAAGGAAAACCGGCCTATGTGGAGATCGCCTATCTGGCTCTTCCTGACGCTGCTTCGCTGATCCACAGTGCAGGCGGCGCGGCAGTTCTTGCGCATCCGGGACAGAATCTCGGCGGTGATGAGGAGCTGCTGGACAAAATAACAGAGGAGGAGATTGACGGGATAGAGGCATTTTCTTCATACCACAGCAGGGCAGAGGCACTGCATTATTTAGAAACCGCAGACAGGAAAGGCCTGTTTGTCACCTGCGGCAGTGATTTCCATGGCAGGCATAAGCCGAATATCACGCTGGGAGGCCATAATGCTTTGTGGGATGACAGAAAGCTTTTGCAGGAAATGAAAAAATGCCTCCTGTCGGAACCGCCTGTTTTATAAAAACAGGCAGTCCCACAGGAAGCATGGAGGGATTATAATACGTTCCCGGATTCACATCCGCATGCAAACGGTCCTGCAAGGGGCATGATATCACGTTTTTCTCCAAAGTAATCCTGGTCAAATACGATAGGAGTTCCGTCAGGAGATTCAAACTTCTGTTCCGGTTCAAAAGCCTCGCCAAGCATCTCTGTGCTTACGAACGGAGTCTCAAACTTTGACAGGAAATCATACAGATTGGTCTCCAGACGGTATTTTCCGTCTTCTTCTTTCAGTTTCAGTTCAATTTTGTTATCATTATCCACTTTATAGTTTTCCTCAGCATCACATGGCTGGGCACCGTTAAAGTATACGTTGCCTCCAGTATAGATGGGGAGATGGTCATAATAAATGTCTTTGTTGTCATGGTCCACAGCAGTCTCTGCGTTGAAGCGGCCAAAATACGTCTCTGCTGTAGGATATCCGTCGTATGGCTTTGTTCCGCAGATAAACTGGCATTTATCCATAGTTCCCATGCCTTCAGCCTGGGCGTAAGCGGTCAGATCCTGACGGATTTCTTTTTGTACAAATACATTGTTATAAAAACGTGCATCTCCGTGCAGGATTGTCATAAAGCCTGCAACCTCTGTGCGGTGCGGTACGTGATATGGTGTATACCGCGGCGTGGGCAGATGCTGACCGCCGTTATCTACCCCGGCACCCACCCAGGTAAAGGAACCTGCGATCAGGTTGTGCACAAGAGCGATACCCTGGGTACTGATGCGGCATGCGCAGTCGGACAGAAGCAGGTTGTTGTCGATCAGTGTAGGGCCGTGGGAAACCTCAACAAAGATATCCTCTGCGAGAGCCAGACCGTTGGTGATCTCTGTACCTTTTGGCGGAACATTGTCATGGAACAGGTTCTGTGTAACACGGGTTCCCTGTGCCTGCCAGTCAAGCCACAGACCACGGGTACAGTGATGGAAATGGTTGCGGCGGATGATCACATCAATGGCAGCATGCATTTTGATACCGCCGATCTCGGCGCCGGCCAAATCCTGTTTATTGTTGATATGGTGAATATGGTTGTCTTCAATGACAGAGAACACACCGCCTAAATGTCCTACGATACCGGTCTGTCCGCAGTCATGAATATTACAGCGGCGTACAGTGTGGGAGCCGATGTTCTCTTTTGTCCATCCCTCGATCTGTGCCTGGCAGATGGCGTCACGCTCTGTCTGGGTTCCATCTTTATAAAATTTGGTGGTCCACTTGTTTTCATTGTTGGGCTGCAGGTATTTTCCAAGGGAAATACCGGAGCATTTGGAGTCGGAGACTTCGCAGTCTTCAATGATCCAGCCTTTTGACCAGTGCGGGCCGATCATGCCTTCCTGGTAAGCAGTGGGCGGTGCCCAGGTAGTTGCTGCCTGTTTTACAGTGAATCCTGACAGGGTGATGTAATTTACACCTGTCTTATCGGGATAGAAGCAGTTCCGGCGTACATTGATCTCCACGTTCTCCTCATTGGGATTGGCGCCATGGAAATTGGCATAGATGACAGTAAAGTCACCGTCCTGCTGGGTATACCATTTATAGATGGTAAAATCCGGATCCCAGGAACCTTTGTATATGGCCGGGTCAATGACGTCTTCCAGTGAAAATGTCTCATACATGGATTTACCGTTTATGTATACTTCACCTGTGTGTACAGGTTCCATGGCACGGTACCAGTCACCTGCAATCACTGTGGTGTAGGGATTATAGCTGCCGAAAAGTCCATTGGGGATGCGGGCCATCCAAACATCACCCTGATACTGTGTCCAGTTTTTTACAGGCTCCGCACCGGTTATGACAGCGGCCAGCGGTTCTTCTGAGCGGTATATAATGCGGCTGTTTTCGTCGGTACCGCCGTTTTTGGGATTTACATATTCCCGGTATATACCCGGGGCTACCAGGACTTCATCCCCTGCGCAGGCGATGCCGGCGGCCTCGCTGATAGTCTGGAATGGTTTTTCCTTTGTACCGCATCCGTTTCTGGAAGCATTTGCGGCTACATAATAAATCATAGATGTTATCCTCCTTTAGCTGTGTGGATCATATTTTCTATTGACCTTTTCGGTCTTGTGATAATATAATTATACTGTGGATTTGAGGATATAAAAATAATCATACTGCCTAAAAATATAACAATCCCGCCATATGGAAAGGGCATGATGGGTTATAAGGGCATGATGGATAGTAAGCGCATGACGGGGTGTAAGTGTATAAATGAGGGAGGAGGCGCCTATGGTACAATTCAGAAAACTGGATATGGACGGAAGAAAAAAAGAAAAAATTGTTTTTCAGAATCAGATGCTCCACTATGGACTGTATGTGCCCAGGCCGGAGGCGTATTTCTTCGGAGATATTCCATGGCATTGGCATGATGAATTTGAGTTCGGACATATTTTAGGGGGAAGTATGCAGTATAAGACAAATCACCATGAGTTCATACTACATGAGGGGGACGGGATATTTGTCAATTCCGGAGTTCTGCACTATCTGCATCCCCTGGAACCTGTGGAGGATGTGAGGCTGCAGTCCCAGTTCTTTGACCGGTCTTTTCTGGCGGGGGCGTCGGGGAGCATATTGGATATTAAATATATTGCTCCTGTTTTGGAACAAAAACAATTGGACGCAGTGCCCCTCTACTGTTCCAATGCCGAAAGCGCGGAATTTCTTGAGAAAATGAGGGAAGGGGCAGAGCTGAGTATCAAAGGGGAACGTTTTTTTGAGCTGCGTCTGAGAAGCCTCTTTTCACAGTTATGGGAGATGGTTTATTCCTGGGCAATGGATGAGAAGAAAAATGAGACAGGATATAATGCCCTGGAGGATGAACGGATCAAACAGATGCTCTCCTATATACAGGAACATTACAGTGAGAAGATAACCGTGCAGGAAATTGCGTCCAGTATACATATCAGCGAGCGGGAGTGCTACCGTCTGTTCCAGACAAGCCTTGGTGAAACACCTGTGGAATTCATGGTTTCCCTGCGCCTGCAGAAGGCACAGGAACTTCTGCGTTATACGGATAAAAGTATCCTGGGGATAGCTGTGGAGACCGGATTCGGTACCAGCAGTTATTTTGGAAAGATATTCAAACAGTATCACCATATTACACCGAAACAGTATAAAAAGCTTAATTTTGACAGGAAAGAAAATAACGAATGAAATGCTTTCTTTGTGCGGCTGTCTGCGAAACTGCAGGCAGCCGTACACGATTCAGCAGGTATTACGCCGGAAGCGCCCCGTCCGCCGGCATCCGTTTTATTTCTTTCCGAACCAGAAGGACAGCCAGGATACCTGCAGCCGCATCCGCAATAGGACCGGCATACATGACCCCGTCGATTCCCATAAAGAGAGGGAAAATCAAGATCATTGGGATCAGGAAGAGGATCTGCCTTGTCATGGAAAGCACAATACCTCGGGTGGCTTTGCCGATGGAAGTGAAAAAGTTAGCTGTCACCGGCTGCAGTCCATTTAAGAAGGTACAGAACATGAAAATGCGAAAATACTTCTGGGCAAACTGATAGTAGAGTTTGTCACCGGAACCGAAAAGGCTGACGATCTGCCTGGGGAAAATCTGAAAACATATAAAGGCGGCCACTGCAAGTATGGTTGCGGTTCCGGCAGCACACAGATATGTCTTTTTCACCCGTGAGTAATTTTTAGCTCCGTAATTAAAACCAACGATCGGCTGAGAGCCCTGGGCGATTCCGATGACAATGGACAGAAATACCATATTCACCTTTGCCACGATACCCACCACAGCCAAAGGGATATCGCTTCCGTAGACGGAGTGGGAACCATAATGCCGCAGAACATTGTTCATGGTTATCTGTACCACTGTGAGGGCGAGCTGATTGAAGCAGGAGGCCATTCCAAGGGAGGCGATCGCTTTGATACACTGTATCCTGGGGATAAGGGTTTTCAGTTTCAAATGTACGGTTTTATACCGGGGAAGATAAAAGAGTACCATGCAGGCGGAAAATACCTGACCGATGACAGTTGCCCATGCAGCTCCGGCAATTCCCCAGCCGAAGGTAAAAATGAACAAGGGGTCCAGTACCGTATTGATCAGTGCACCGGAGACCATGGATATCATGGAATATGTAGGACTGCCGTCTGCCCGGATCAGATGATTGCCTCCTGTTGTCAGCATAAAAAACGGGATTCCCCAGGTAGTGATCCCCACATAAGTCATGGCATAGGGCAGTACCTTGGGGGTAGCGCCAAACGCCAGGATCAGCGGCTTCAGAAACAGGCGGATCAAAATGACCAGAGCCAGCCCGCACAGTATCAGGCTGCCGAATCCTGTGCCTGCAATATGCTTTGCCTTTTCTTCATGCTTGCGTCCAAGTTCCAGATTGAAGTTGGAGGCGCCTCCGATCCCTATGAGGAGAGCCATTGCTGTAGTGATGGTGGTAATGGGAAAAGCCACATTGGTGGCGGCATTTCCGTACATTCCCACGCCCTGCCCGATGAAAATCTGGTCCACGATATTATACAGCGCGTTTACCAGCATACTGATAATGGCGGGTACTGCGAATTTGGGCAGTAATTTACTGATTGGGCTAAAACCAAGCGGGTTTTCTTTTATCTGTTGTGTGTTCTCCATATGATTTCTCCATCCTTTCTTGTTTTATTTTAAGCTATTTTGAGGAGAAATCCAATATCTTATTTTAAAAGATGTTTTTCTCTGTGCGCATATAGAGATGGCAAATCCTTCAAACCAGCCAGGGCAGTAGATGTGCAGACTTGCCTGAAGGGTTACGTCAATTTCACTAAGTTGCTCAGGCTGTTTTTGGCGATTATTTACGAAATCCCTCCGTTATGGTAGAATTATTGCGTAATTGTATTGACAGAAAAAGAAAAAAGAATATAATGAACTTATCACTTGTCCTACAAGTTGAGGCGAAGGGAAGATTTATGAAAATAAAACGTGTCAATGTAACCAGCCAGGTAGTGGATTATCTGAAGAAGAATATTGAATCCGGAAACTGGACAGTTGGGGAGAAGATACCGTCTGAGAACCAGATGACAGAGGAACTGGGGGTGAGCCGTTCCAGTATCAGAACAGCACTGCAGTATTTGATCGGGCTTGGTGTCCTGGAAAGTGTACACGGCAAAGGGACTTATCTGATCAACAGCCGTGTGGAGAACTGGGATGAGACAGAGAACAAGATCACATCTGAGGACTGCAGGGATATTGAGAAAGTGCTGGAATTCAGAAAAATACTGGAACCGGATGCCTGCAGACTGGCAGTGGAAAAACGTACGCCTGAGATCATCACCGCTCTGGAGACATACCTGGAGCAGATGCAGATGTTCCAGGGAAACCGGGAAAAGTTTGTAAACGCGGACTTAAAGTTCCATGAAGTTATCTGCCGTTCCACGGGCAATACCCTGCTGGAAAAAAGCCTTCACAAGGTTTTTCAGGAGACCAGGCAGAACCATGAGCAGATGAATGAACTGTTTGGCTATGACTCAGGAATCCATTATCATGCACAGATTCTGAAGGCCTTTAAAAATGGCGATGCGGATGCAGCCCATGATATTATGTACGAACATCTGGATGCAGCCATGAAGAAGCTTTGAATCAGACAGTTTTTGAGACTGCCTTCTCACTCTGGTGAGACCAGGCAGTCCTATGGGAAAAGAGACAATGTTTTATATTCTAACTTGTATGATGAGTAACAAGTATAAGGAGGAGAGAGATGTCAGTAAAAATTCAGGACATACGGGTCATATGTACAGCACCGGAGGGTATTAACCTTGTTGTAGTCAGAGTGGAGACAAACCAGCCGGGACTTTATGGTTTGGGTTGCGCCACATTTGCATACCGCCATTTGACAGTAAAGCATCTTATTGAGGAATACTTAAAACCGCTTCTTTTGGGGCGGGATGCTGAGAATATTGAGGAGCTGTGGCAGCTCATGCATCAAAACGGTTACTGGAGAAATGGGCCAATTGAAAATAACGCCATTTCCGGCATTGATATGGCATTATGGGATATCAAAGGAAAGATGGCAAATATGCCGCTGTATCAGCTTTTCGGAGGGAAAGTACGGGAAGGGATTCCGGTATACCGCCATGTGGACGGAAAAGATATCGTGGAAATCTGTGAGAATATCCAGAGATTCCAGGAGATGGGAATCACACACCTGCGCTGCCAGTGCGGCGGATACGGCGGAGCACCTTACGGGCAGACCCCCGGGACGGCACCCAGAGGGGCACATGACGGCATGTATCTGGATTCCAGAAAATATATCCGTGACACTGTAAAGCTATTTGGGGAAATCCGTGACAGGATCGGTTATGACATGGAATTGGTACATGATGTACATGAGCGGGTCGCACCGGTGGAAGCTATCAAACTGGCAAAAGAGCTGGAGCCTTTTGATCTGTTTTTCCTGGAGGACCCGGTTCCCCTGGAGCAGACAAACTGGTTGAGAAATATGCGGGAACAGACCAGCATCCCCATCGCCCAGGGAGAGCTTTTCAACAACCCCAGGGAGTGGAAATCCCTCATAGCAGAACAGCTTATTGATTTTATTCGTGTACATATCAGTCAGATAGGAGGCATTACCCCTGCCAGAAAGCTACAGATTTTTGCGGAACAGTTTGGTGTGCGCACTGCATGGCATGGACCTGGCGATATGTCTCCTCTGGCTCATGCGGCAAACATCCATATTGATCTGGCAGCGCCTAATTTCGGAGTGCAGGAGTGGTCAGGTATTGAGCCTCCTAATTTTGTGATCCAAGATCTGAAAGGACCACATGGCGCTTTGCTGGAAGTATTCAAAGGGCTGCCTGAATTTGACAAAGGGTATGTATATGCCAACGATAAACCTGGGCTTGGTGTGGATATAGATGAGAAAGAAGCAGCAAAATATCCATGTGAGAAGACAATCACCACATGGACGCAGACAAGATTGAGAGACGGTTCTCTGCAGACACCGTAAAGGGAGGGTAACATGAAGGGAAAGAAACTGGCAGCATTGTCTATGGCTGGAGTGTTCATGGCAATGACTGTGGCAGGATGCGGCAAAGACAGCAATATTTATGATGAAGACGGAAATGTGAGTCTGAGAATGGCACAGACATCAGCAGCGGACGGAGCAATCGGTATTTCTATGGAGACTTTTGCCGAGAATGTTAAAGAAAAGTCAGAGGGCAGAATTGAAATATCTGTTTTCCACAATGGACAGCTTGGCTCAGAGAGAGATAATATCGAGGCGTGTGAGCTTGGAAATCTGGATATTGCGGTGGTAAATCAAAGCGTGTTGGCAAATTTTATTCCTGAGATTGCCGCTTTTGACCTGCCCTATGTGATTGAGGGGACGGAGCATGCGGACAAGGTATTCATGGGAGAGATAGGGCAGGATTTTCTTAAAAAACTGGAAAAGGTAGAGCTAAAGGGACTTGGGATCTGGGAATCCGGGTTCCGTAACCTGACAAATTCCAAGAGGGACATCAACAGCGCAGAAGATGTGAAGGGGCTGAGGATCCGTGTTATGGAAAATGAGATCCATCAGAAACTCTGGAAGGCATTGGGGGCGGATCCGGTGCCTATGGCTTGGAGTGAGGCTTACACTGCAATGCAGCAGGGGGCCATTGACGGCCAGGAAAATCCGGCGACGGTTATCGACAAGAATAACGTGGTGGAAGTGAATAAACATATGGCGATCACAGAGCATGTATATTCCACGGTGTACGTTCTGATGGCGCCCAAGACCTGGGAATCACTTACAGAGGAGGACCAAAAGCTGATCTCGGAGTGTATGGAGGAAGCCAATCTGGCAGAGCGTGAGCTGAGCCGGCAGATGGACAAAGAAGCCATTACCACACTGGAGGAACAGGGCATGTCCGTGACTTATCCGGATAAGACAGAGCTGATCAAAGAGACACAGAGTGTCAGAGATACTTACGGTGCGGATTACAAAGAGACCCTTGACAAAATAGCGGCAGCAAAATAGCGGAGGAGAAGGAATATGGAGAAAGCAAAGCAGGCTTTTGGCAGGCTGCAGAGTGCTGTGAATGCATTGACTGCGGTCATACTTGTGGCAATTATGGTGATCATTCTGGTGCAGACCTTTACCAGATATGTTATTTTTTACAGCATACCCTGGTCTGAGGAGGCATCCAGATATCTGTTCGTGGCAATGATTCTGCTGGGTATCAATATTGGTATTTCCCAGAATCTTATGGTCCGCATTGACATTATTGATAACTTTCTGCCATCCGGGGTGAAAAAGGCTTTTGAGATAGGAAGACAGGTTTTAGCATTGGCTATATCCGCTGTGTTTTTTTACAGCACGTTTGGCATGCTCCGCATTGGAGGATACCAGATGAGTCCGGCTATGAGGATTCCCATGAATGTTATGTACGGGATTTTGTGTCTTGGATTCGGACTTGCGGTGATCTCTGTAGTCTTTAAACTGCAAGAAACCATTAAAATAAAAACAACAGAAGAGAAAGGGGGAAATAACTGATGTCAGCTTCCGCGGTAGCTTTGATCGTTGTACTGATCGTTCTCATGCTTCTCGGCCTGCCGATTACCTGGGCCCTGGGGGGAGCATGTATCTGTGCCATATTTTTAGACCCGGCATTATCCTTTGCCATGATCACACAAAAGATTTTTACGGGGTGTGATAATTTTTCCATGCTGGCTCTGCCCGCGTTTTTCCTGGCAGGTGACATTATGTCAAAGGGAGGATTATCCAAAAGGCTGGTGGCCTTTGCGGATTCCTTTGTCGGATGGATCTCAGGAGGTATCTCCCTTGTATCCATAGTGGCATGTACTTTTTTTGCGGCAATTTCCGGCTCCTCTGTGGCGACAACAGCGGCCATCGGCGGACTGATGTATCCGGAAATGGTAAAACGGGGATATCCTAAAGATTATGCGGCAGCCGTACAGGCAATTGGCGGAACACTGGGAATTGTCATTCCGCCGTCCACAGTATTTGTTATTTATGGTAACATTACAGGTGTATCCGTGGCAAAACTGCTGATGGCAGGTGTCCTTCCGGGTATTCTGTGCGGAATCCTTCTCTGCGTATATGCCTTTTATAAAGCAAAAAAATGTGATTTCCCTAAAGAGACAGGATTTTCCTTTAAGAGATTCCTTCTCTCCTTCAAAGATGCAGTCTGGGCTTTGATCATGCCCATCGTGATCCTGGGCGGCATTTACGCAGGTATTTTTACCCCAACGGAATCCGCTGTGGTTGCAGTGTTCTACGGATTTCTGGTATGTATTGCGATTTACAGGGAGATCAGTGGTAAAGATGTCTGGGAGATTCTGAAAGGAACCGCTGTAAGTACCGCAAATCTTATGTTTCTGGTAGTTACGGCACAGATGTTTGGATATCTGATCACATATTATAAGATTCCGGTTGCGGTTACCAACGCATTTATGGCAGTGGCAAGCAATAAATATGTGTTCCTGGCATTGATCATTGTTCTGCTTCTTATCTGCGGTATGTTTCTGGAGGTGGGTGCCACCAATCTGATCCTGGGTCCGATCCTGGCACCCATCGCAGTGGCATTCGGCGTGGATCCAGTACATTTTGGTATGCTGTTCGTATTTTTGCTGGCACTTGGTCAGGCCACACCGCCTTTTGGTACTACCATGTTTGTGGCCTGCGGATTTTCAGAGCAGCCGGTCAGCAAGGTGGCGAAGAATCTGATTCCTTTTGTGGCTGTAGAAGTGGTATGCGCTGTTATTTTTGCCTATGTCCCGGCACTCTCCACATTGCTGCCGAATCTTGTATCCTGACAGATAGTTGATACTGGTGTTCCATCCTGCCGGAAGTCACACTTCCAGCACTGTCTATTTTGTCATCTTCTATGTTGCGGGCGGCCATGGGAGGAAACACTCGGCTTCCTTCCTCCGCCTTGCAGGATGACAAAATATTCAGCATTGGCAGTGTGATCTTAGACCGGATAGGTGATTAGATCATAAGAAGAATAAATGCGCCCGGAACTTTTCCGGGCAGGGGAAATGACCCGGAAAGGAAAGAAAATGAAGAATACGATGAAGGAAGTAGTGGTTGTAAAGCCTCATCATACAGAAGTGCGTGAAGTCCCTGTTCCCGTACCCGGTGATGATGAGGTTCTGATCCAGATGAAGGCAGCAGGTGTATGCGGAAGTGACCATCATATTTATCACGGCGCAAATCCCTGTTCTACATATCCCCGTATTCCCGGCCATGAAAATGCAGGAATTGTTGCGAAAGCAGGGAAAAATGTGACAAATGTAAAAGAGGGGGATCATGTGATCGTGGACCTGATCCACACCTGCGGGGAATGTTATCAGTGTAGGATCGGAAGAAAAAATGTGTGTGAAAAGGTAATGGTCAGAGGATCCGGGATGGACGGCGGCTGGAGGGAATATTTTACAGCGCCCGCTAAGGAAGTTTACAGGATCGACGACAGTGTGTCATGGGAGGATGCTGCACTTGTGGAACCCTATGCGATCGGTGCCCATTGTACTGCCAGAGGACGGGTAGTGTCGGAGGACATCGTTTTGATCCTGGGGGCAGGAACAATCGGGGCGATCATCCTGCAGACCTGTAAGGCAAAGGGATGTAAAACTGTTATCTGCTGTGATATCAGTGACAGCTCTCTGGAACGGGCAAAGGAATACGGTGCGGATCATGTGATCAATACAAAGAAAGAGAACCTGGCTGAAGCTGTACAGAAAATCACCGAAGGACATGGGGTGACCATTGCATTTGATTCGGCCTGCTTCCCCGGCTCTCTTACTATGATCATGCGGCCGGGAATTGTCTGTAATGCAGGACGTGTGGTACCTCTGGGCTTCTGTACGAAACCGGAAGAGATCACACAGGCCATGATCAATCAAAGGGAACTTGACATTATCGGAACAAGAATGTCCTGTTTTAAATTTGAACCAACCATTGAATGTATGGAAAATAAGAAGTTTAATACAGAGGGGATTGCCACTACATTTATAAGCTTCAGCCAGATTGATAAAGTATTTGAGTATATGGACAATCCGGACCCGTCAGTTAAGAAAATGGTGATCATGTTTTAGCTGCTGTATGTAAGTATGGCTTTTTGAAAGGAGGGCAGGATTTTCTATCCTGCGGCATAGATATGAAGGGAAATGAATTATTTAATATCGAAGGAAAAAAGGCGATCGTGACAGGCGGAACAAGAGGTTTGGGATATGGAATGGCAGAAGGCCTTATGGAGGCCGGCTGTGAGGTTGCCATAGTGGGGACATCTGATAAAGTCCATGAAACAGCGGAACAGTTTCGTGAAAGAGGATTTAAATGCCATGGCGTGAAAGCGAATCTGGCCATACGTGAGGAAGTGTACAGTTGTTTTAGGGAATGTGTGGAAAAGCTTGGAAAGGATTTGGATATTCTTGTGACAGCCCATGGCATTCAGAGACGGCACAGTGCAGAGGTCTTCCCAGTGGAAGAGTGGGATGAGGTTCTGAATGTGAATCTGAATTCCGTATTTATCCTGTGTCAGGAGGCAGCCAAAATCATGTTGGAAAAGGGATACGGGAAGATCATCAACATTGCTTCTATGGTATCCTGGTTTGGGGGACAGACTGTTCCTGCCTATACGGCGGCAAAGGGCGGAGTGACGCAGCTTACAAAGGAACTGAGCAACGACTGGATCGCCAGAGGTGTCAATGTAAATGCCATTGCTCCCGGATATATGGCAACAGAGATGAATGCTGCTCTTTTGGACCCGGAAAATCCCAGATATCAGCAGATCACAGACAGGATTCCCGCCAACCGATGGGGAACCTGGGATGATATGAAGGGCACTTGCATATTTCTGGCCTCCCATGCAAGCGATTATCTGGGCGGAGCTATAATACCTGTAGATGGGGGATATCTAGTAAAATAAAGAACAAAAGACTGTGCCTGATCGCGCGCGAGAATTTATGAAACCATGTAATGTGTATCTGGTGTGTTATTGTGTTCCTGTTTGCATGGCGGTTGTTTAACAATGTATTTTCATACAGAGTATATGAAAATCAGTATATGTGAAAGTCAGTATATGTGAAAATCAGAACGCATGAAAATTTCCGGGATTGCCAGCGCGATGCGCAGCAAACGTTCGAGTTAGCCGGCAGCAAAATGCAAACCGTTGTATTTAACATCTATAAAGGGAAGAACTACCATAAAGGGAAGAACCACTATAAAAGGCAGAACTACCATAAAAGGTAGAATAATCATAAAGAGTAGAATTACCATAAAGGACAGAAATGTGCATAGTGAAGTGTGCTGCTGATCAAAGCGTGAACAATAACAAACAGTCACGTTTTAGCAGCAATATATTGAAAAGCGGCTTGTTTTAATTGCGGATAAGAGATACAATATATTGTGATAAGCGATATATAATTCATTAGAATGTGTCTAAAAATTCATTCCTGTAGTCTGCACACTGCACTTGGCGGTATATTCTCCCTTCATTGGGGTGACGTGGCCCGCCGTGCCCCCTTTATGATAGAATGAATCTCCCGTAAACTGTGGCGAACATTTTGCAGAAAGTGACATACAACACATTCTAGCGCATCAGGAGGTGAAAGACATGGCAGTTTTAGATGGATGCGAAAGCAAATACAGAACCCCAATACCGGAGGACAGGACATGTCCGAAATGCGGTGAAGAAGTGGAAGTTTTTACGGTAAGAGGCAGAGTGATCGAGGAGACTGCTTGTTCCTGCGGATATGTATTTAAAGCGGAAGAAGTGGAACCTTTGAAAACAGAAAAGGAAGAAAAATAGTAAGAGATTTGTGCGAAGTACCTGGAAGCAGCAGATAGGATGTAGCTGCTGCTTCCAGGTATTTTATTGTTTTCAAAAGTAAATATTTTTACCGATAACTGTATAATGAATTCACAGTTATGAACAAATCTATGCAGATTCATTTTGGTGAAAGGATTCTTGCCTGACTGTAGGACATTTTTTCGGACAGCACAGTAAATGGGCTGACTTACTGGAGCGTTACTCTTAGCATTCATTTACAAGATTTTCGAGTGCATGTGTGGAGCATCTCGGTTATTGTTCTTGCGATAAGATGTTCCGATGGGATTATTGTTATGACGTAAGAATTGGAAATGTGACAATTTCAGGCCATTAGTAACTATGGCAAAATTACTTTTTCTGCATATTCTATTATAAGGGCATAAATAATAGGAGACATCTTGTGGAGGACAGCAAGGAAAAGAGTATTTTTCTAAAACAGGAAAATGGGCAGCGTATTGTGTTGACAGCGGAGCAGGAAAAAGATTTCAGCAGACAGTTAAAAAAGGGGATTTGCAGAGAACTTCATGCGGGAAGTCTGCTTACGGATGAGCAGCTTGGTGAGCTTCTGAATGAATTGGATTCATGAAGTATCCGTAAAGCATCTGCGAATCGTGCGTGTAGCATCCAGGATTATCTGTGCGTAATAGAGAGAGGACCGCGGCAGCTATGTATGGGCGTGGGCAGGCGAAAACTGGACTTATATAGGTTGGAGGCTTTTTAGGTGGGAAATAGAGTAAGGGCAGCTGCATATGGGAGAGTATCTACAGAGAAAGAAGACCAGGCAAACTCCCTTAACAGCCAGCGGAATTACTTTACCGAATACATCCATCAGCATGAAGGATGGGAATTGACGGGTATTTATTATGATGAGGGCATCAGCGGAACACAGACTGCAAACCGAAAAGGGTTCAATCGGATGATCCGGGATGCCATGGCAGGGAAAATAGATTTGATCCTCACAAAAGAAGTGTCTAGGTTTGCCAGAAACACTGTGGATACACTCTCTTATATAAGAAAACTGAAGGCAAAAGGCGTTCGGGTTATTTTTACTATAGACAATATTGATACAATGGACGGGGACGGCGAACTGCGTCTGTCCATTATGGCAACGCTTGCCCAGGATGAAAGCAGAAAGATTTCCGAACGTGTGAAATGGGGACAGAAACGCAGGATGGAGCAGGGAGTGGTATTCGGGAGAGACCTGCTTGGGTATACAGTGAAGGCCGGCAGACTATATGTAAATGAGGAGGAGGCAGAGGTGGTCAGGGCCATCTTTCATAAGTATACAAATGAGCAGAAGGGTACCTATGTTATTGCCAGGGAACTGATGGAGGAAGGGATACAGCCGAAACGGGGAGATACATGGTCTAATACCATGATCCTTAAGGTGCTGAAAAATGAGAAATATGCCGGCGATTTATGCCAGAAAAAAACAATCACTCCGGATTTCCTTTCCCACAGGAAAAAGAAAAATGAGGGTGAGGAAGAAATGGTATATTTGAAGGAACATCATATATCTATCATTGACAGAGAATTATGGGACAGAACACAGAGAGAGCTGAAAAGGAGATCATTATCTAAAAACAGCAAGTCATTACAAGGCACCCGCTATTGGTGCAGCGGAAAAGTCAAGTGTGGGGAATGCGGAGGAAGTTTTGTGGTCCGCTCAAAAAAACGTGGGGACGGGAGTAATTACAGAACGTGGAGATGCTATAATCACGCAAATCATGGAAAGGTAAAAAAAGAGGGAGAAGGTAACAGACCCTGCTGTGACAACACTGCAGTCAGTGACCTGGCACTGCGATCCTGTGTATGTTATGCTCTAAAACAGGTGAATTTTGACCGAGAAACTGTGATAACAGAAATTCTGCAAAGAATAAAAAGACTGGATCAAAAAGACATATATATGGAAGATATTTCTTTTATTGAAAGAAAAATAGAAGAAATAGAGGGAAAAAAGAAAAAATGTGTTGATCTGGTACTGGAGGGAATGTTAGATACCAAAGAATTGGCAGAACAGAAAAATTGGTATGACGGACAGAAGGAAAAGCTGGAAAAAAGGCTTTTAAAAGCGAAAAAGGAGAAAGCCGCAGAGGAGGAAAGGAAATCTTGTTTTGAGAACTATAAGGAGTCAGTTGATAGAATATTGAATTTTCATGGAGCAGAAGATGCTCTTTTCAGGGAATTAATCGATAAAATAGTGGTTTATCAGGGACAGATGGTATGTGTGTGGATAAAATATGTTCCGTTTGGAATAAAGATGCGGATTCACAGCAGTGGGAAACGGGATAATTATAATACAGAAATATTGGAAGCAGCTATTGTGGAAGACGGTCCGGAGGATATCTTAGAGATTCTTTAGTTGAGATGGAATAGCACTGCAAAAAGGGCAGTTCTGTGAACAGCAATACGCTTCGCCATGCATAGAGGCGGAGTATTCTGCTCCAAACTGCGCCGGCTGCCTCGGGATTTTCATGCGCAAGCATATAAAAAGCATAACAAATCTCGTGGAACAGTGGCTGTGAATAATAACAATAAGTTACTTCTTTCCATCAGAATGTGGTTACTATGTGGCATACTTAACCTGGCGTAGTACGATGGGGAGATATGGGGGCAATAGCAAGAACGATGTACCTATATCATTCAGGGTACCCATGGCGATGCGATTCGGCATGGCGAACCGCTGTGACAGATAACGCATAGAAGCGGCAATTTCTCCATCTGGTCCACCATACTGACTCATAATAAACAAAGCAGCCTTGGCATTCGGAGTCTTAATATTTATCGGATACTGTAATCTCTTCTCATAATTCCACATATTCTAGCACACTCCTCTCTATTCCCAAGGCCACGGCTGCATTACCCAATCCCATGAGTTGCTGCAGTCATCATCAGCAGTTGCAATGGTAAGCGGGCCATAGTACATGGCGTATTCTTTCAGCGCTTCTTCGCGGATGCGGATTTTATCGCACATAAATTCCATAGCGGACTTGTCATCCGGGTGAGTGTCAAGGTAGAGATTCATATCGTTGACGGCGAAGCTGACTTCATTGATCAGCTGCATTAACTGGGATTTGCTGCGTCTGCATTCCTTCATCGACATCCACCTCTCTTTCCACAGAATGGCTTGCAAAGTTCAGGGAAGATGGTTCCCATCTGCAGCGCTTTGCAAAGTTCAAAGGTAGTTTTGAATTTTTGCATGGGTACATATGCCATAGTAAGCGGCAGCTTGTCGGCATGTTCATAGATTGAGGTGTTGTCTACCATATCACAATTACAGTTACAGCCACAGGGTGTACGGCGGCAGTTATCGCGGGCCGGCATTTCTCTATTCGGCGGATAGTACGGACGGACGCCCTGATAATTCATTCGACATTTTTCCATATCTGTTTATCCTTTTAATTTACTTATACAGTAATATCTTATGAAGGACTGCATAAAATGTTAAATATTCTTTACGCTGAAGCGCTAAAATGATATAATAATAAAAACGGGCCGATGTGGGTCAGTACCCGGCGGCAGGCATGTCAGGACAAAAGTGATATATGGTCCGGGATGCCGTTTTAGAGTAAAATGGATGGAAAGGAATTTACAGCAATGGAGAATTATTATCAGCCGGAAGTCGAATGTGCCTCAAGAGAGCAGATTCGTGAATGGCAGGACGAACGTCTGACAAAACAGGTAAAGCACGTATATGACAACGTGCCCTATTACAGAGCAAAAATGGAGGAAGTGGGCCTTGTACCCGAGGATATCAAGTCTATGGATGACCTGCATAAGCTTCCATTCCTGACAAAAGAAGATCTGCGTGAAGCGTATCCCTATGGATTGCTGGCAGTCCCTCTTTCTGACTGTGTGCGTATCCAGTCAACCAGCGGCACGACGGGCAGAAGAGTGGTGGCATTCTATACTCAGCATGATATAGATTTGTGGGATGACTGTTGTGCCAGAGCAATCATGGCAGCAGGCGGAACAAAAGATGATGTAGTACATGTATGCTATGGTTATGGATTGTTTACAGGAGGGCCTGGTCTGAACGGCGGTTCCCATAAGGTAGGATCTCTGACACTTCCTATGTCCTCCGGTAATACGGACAGACAGATACAGTTCATGTGTGACCTTGGTTCCACGATCCTCTGCTGTACCCCATCTTATGCGGCTTATCTGGCGGAGACAATCTGTGAGAGAGGGCTTAGAGACAAGATCAAGCTGAAAGCAGGTATATTTGGAGCAGAGGCATGGAGTGAGGAAATGCGCCGTGATGTGGAGGACAAGCTTGGAATCCGTGCGTATGATATCTATGGACTCACTGAGATTTCCGGCCCGGGTGTATCCTTTGAATGCAGCGCACAGGGCGGGATGCATATTAATGAGGACCATTTTATTGCTGAGATCATTGATCCGGTCACAGGTGAAGTTCTTCCGGACGGAGAGAAGGGCGAGCTGGTATTTACCAGCATCACAAAAGAAGCATTCCCTCTTCTGCGTTACAGAACCAGGGATATCTGTGTACTGAACCGTGAAAAATGTTCCTGCGGAAGAACTCATGTGCGCATGTCGAAGCCCATGGGCAGAAGTGATGATATGCTCATCGTCAAAGGAGTCAATGTATTCCCGAGCCAGATTGAAACGGTACTCCTCAACAAGGGTTATCCGGCTAACTACCAGATCATCGTAAGCCGTGAAAAGAACAGCGACAAGCTGGAAGTTCAGGTGGAGATGACTCCGGAAATGTTCTCTGACTCTATCCGGGAGATTGAAGTAAGAGAGCGTGAGCTGATCGAGGCACTGAAGTCCATGCTGGGTATCTATGCAGTTGTAAAACTGGTTGCGCCTAAGACCATCGCCCGAAGCGAAGGCAAGGCGAAACGTGTAATTGATAACCGTAATCTTTACTAGAAAAAGGGGGGATTTTTATGACAGTAAAACAGATTTCTGTATTTGTGGAAAATAAACCGGGTATGCTGGCAGAGCTGGCGAATGCTCTGAATGAAAATAAAATAAATATGAGGGCATTGTCTCTGGCTGAGACAAAGGATTTTGGCATCATCCGCCTGATCTTGGATGACCCGTTCAATGCAGTCCGGGTTTTGAAAGACTGTGGCTACATATGTTCCATCACAAAGGTATTGGCGATTGCCATTTCTAATAAGCCTGGAAGTCTCGGAAAAGTTATGCAGATATTGGGTGACAACCAGATCAATGTGGAATACACCTATGCATTCACTGCAGGCGTGAAAGATAAGGCATGTATGATCTTAAGAGTGGGAGACAATGAAAAAGCAATTGAGGCCCTGACAAAGAACGGTGTTAAGCCCCTCTGCCAGGACGATTTAGATGAGCTGTACAAATAAGAACATTGTTACAAATAAAAAGGATGCGCTGTATCACTGAAATGTGATCAGCGGCATCCTTTATTCATGGCTGTCTTTTATACAGCATAAAATCCTGTTCCAACCCATATCCTGATTCCAGGTACACTCTAGTACATCGATTCGGTCAACGCAGCCCGCTGCGCCTCCCTTGTCGACTCAAAATTTCCCGTAAAATGTGACGCACAGCCTGCCGAAAGCATTTTTCAGACACGCTCCAGGCAAAACAGGAAATCTATACTTCCACAAGCATTCCCTGTATCTTGTCATACCTGCAGTATTTTCCGTTTTCAGATATGAACGGGAAATAGTCCCCTGTCCGGATATTCTTTATGTACACAATCTTGGTGGCCTTCATATAGACAAATGAAAACCTCTCGTTGGGTGAAGAAATCCATTCAAAAAGGTTTTGTTTGCCATCCTCAGCCAGAACAAGGGAGTAACCGCCCTCACAGGCATCCAGATGGAAATAGCTTCTCTTCTGCTCACTGTCCTCTGCGAATACATGGCCGTAAATATAGTCTGAAAATGTGTTTTCTACAAATTTTCGGAAACTTCTAAGATTTAAAACATCTCCTGAAGTCTCCAAAGTGATTCTGTCACCACGTTCCAGACGTGCTCTGAAGATCCCGAGGATTTCAACGGCCTGGTTTAAAAAAGAAATGCTGCTGTACTCCAGTGATTCCAATAAAGTGTCTGTTACCTCCCGCGACAGGACAGGAGATTCCTTAGCCTGCGTATACAATTCATCTGGTGTCATAACGTTACCCTCCACTACATGTTTTTAACTACCTAAATTTATTATAATATAGAGGGGGAGAAAGTCAAGGCATTGCAATAGGGATTTCTGGTATAAATTATTATTATTTTAAGAAGAATCATTTGTATACTTGTGTTCAGGGTATAATATTTGTTAGAATAGAAGAAACAGCCGCGAAGCATCTGCAGGCTGACAGAGACAGAGGCAGGAAGTGACAGGGCATGAAGCAGATTTTCAGAAGTATGTGGAGAGCAGTAAAAAAGAATATGATCAGTCTATTGCTTTTTGAGACAGGCTACAGAACGGCCTCTTTTCTATTGGTCATGCATGCTGTCTCCGCTGCGGTCAACTACTCTTTGAAAGCGCAGAATTTCAGTTATCTGACTGCTGAAAACTATTTAAAATTTCTTGCAAGTCCTCTGTCAGTTGTGCTGCTTTTGGGGATTTTAATACTTATCCTACTGCTGTTTCTGATAGAGATCTCAGCTCTTTTGTCTTGTTTCAGACATTCCTATCAGGGGCGGAAAATCTATACCAGTGATATGCTCATTGAAGGTGTGAAGCGGTCCTGGGATTTCCTTAAAAACAGTCATATATCCTGGTTTTGGTGCATTATTCTGGCAGCGCCTTTTTTGTCCATGTATTTTCTCATCCGGGAAATTTCCTATATCAGAGTATTGGAATTTACAGCCAGGCAGATTTATAAGGTTGTCAGTCCCCATTGGATTTTATATGGGCTTTTGGGAACCATACTGTTGGTTTCGTTTTTATTTATATTTTCCCTGCCCTATTGTCTTCTGGAGGAGCAGAAGAGCGTCAAGGGAATGAAAGACGGTCTCAGGCTGTTGAAAAAGCAGTGGAAAAAGACACTTCTCGGGTTTATTCTGCTCCATATAGGAATGCTGGTATTTATCGGTGTGGTATATGTGCTGGTGCTGGCAGGGATGACTGGGATTGCCATGTTTACAAAATCAGGTACCTCTGTGGTCAGCACAGTCCTTGTATACAGTAGTTGGATTGATATGGCACTGGGGATATTTGCCGGTGCAGTGCAGCTGATCTGCAGTCTGGCGTTTGTGTATGTGATATATGCCAGATTTCATGTGCAGCCCCAGACAGAGGCTGCCATGGAGGCGATCATTCGGAACCACATTTGGTTTTCAAGGGTGGGCAGACGGAAAATAGCGGCAGTCCTCACCTTGATACTGCTTATCGGAGAAGGGGCGTATCTTGTGGTCCTGGCCTCATCACACGACAGCGCGGTGAACAGCCTGCTGACTACCATGGGAGTCACAGCCCATCGGGGCGGTGCATTGATGGCGCCGGAAAATACCATAAGTTCTCTTGGATATACCATAGACAGTGGTGCGGATTTTGCGGAAATTGACGTACAGGAGACACAAGACGGGGAATTGGTGCTGCTTCATGACAATTCCCTGAAGCGGACAGCCGGTGTCAATAAAAATGTGTGGGAGATGAACTATGCGGAAATTGAAAAACTGGATGCCGGTTCTAGTTTCCACAAAAAGTTCAGAGGTGAAAAAATCCCCACTCTGGACGAGGTTTTAAAATTTTGTAAAGGAAGACTGGACTTAAATATAGAGATTAAGTATAATGGTAAAAATAAGGGCATTGTAAAAAAGGTGGTCAGAGTGATTGAGCAGAATGGATTTGAGGATCACTGTGTCATCACGTCCATGAATTATGGATTTCTTCAGCAGGTGAAAAAGGCAAATCCCAATATCAGAACCGGTTATATCATGACCATGACATACGGAAGCATCTCCAGGATCACAGCGGCAGATTTTTTCAGTGTAAAGTACACATATATTGATGAAGAATTTGTCAGGGAGGCCCATTCTTTAGGTAAAGAGGTCCATGCATGGACAGTCAATTACCGCGGTGATATCAAGCGCATGATGGATGTGGGTGTGGACAATATCATTACCGATAATCCAGTCCTGGTGCGTAAAGTAATGAACCGGGAAAGTGAGACGGAGACAGGTTTTTGGGAGCTTATGAAATATGCCCTTAGAATATAAGACAGCTTAAAATGTGCCTTACCGTAACTGTACCACTCTAGGGCTGGACAGTTGCTCTTTCTCATTTTAAAAGGTACGGCAGACGTGAATAAAGTGGAGGAAACAAATGGCAGTAAATGTGGCTAAAAAAGCCGGAACAGCAAAAAAGAGAAAAAGAGGCCAGCCTGTAGGCCGGTTCGCAAACAGAGTGCGCTACTATGATTTTAATCTGGTAGCTGTTGTGTTGCTTCTCACATGCTTTGGACTGGTAATGCTTTATAGTACCAGTTCCTATCTGGCACAGGTGAAGAGAGGCAGTGATATGGCTTACTTTGGAAAACAGGCGCTCATCAGCGCAGTCAGCATAGGATTTGCACTGTGGATTTCCAGATTTGACTATCATGTGCTGTTTCACCTGTCTCCGTTTATTTATGTGGTGTCCATGATCCTTATGTGTCTGGTGCCGACACCCTTAGGTGTCACGGTCAACGGCGCAAAGCGATGGCTGAAGTTCGGCCCTTCATGGACGCAGTTCCAGCCTTCTGAGATCGCAAAGATAGCTGTCATCACCTTCATCCCCTGTCTGATTATCAAGATTGGGCGGAAGATAAAGCAGTGGCAGTCCATGGTCCTGCTTCTGGCAGTGGGCGGTGTGCTTGCTCTGGGCGCTTTCCTCTTGACAGATAACCTAAGTACAGGTATTATAATCGGAGCCATCACTGTTTTACTGATCTTTATGGCCCATCCTAAAATGAAGCCGTTTCTGATCGGAGGAGCTATAGTGGGCGGTGTGCTGGTGGCTGTGATCATTATCCTGCATATGACGCTGGGAAGCGGAGCGGGCAGCATTGAGGACTTCCGTCTTCGCCGGATCATGGTATGGCTGCAGCCTGAGCAGTATTCCAAGGACGGCGGCTACCAGATCATGCAGGCGCTGTATGCTATCGGCTCCGGAGGATTTTTCGGAAAAGGGCTGGGCAACAGTGTACAGAAATTGGGACCTGTTCCTGAGGCACAGAATGATATGATTTTTTCTATCATCTGTGAAGAGCTTGGCGTGTTTGGCGGGATGATTGTACTGGCGCTGTTTGGATACCTTTTATACCGGTTGTTTTTCATCGCTCAGAATGCACCGGATCTGTACGGTTCCATGATCGTCAGCGGGATATTTTTCCATATCGCCCTTCAGGTTATCTTGAACATCTGTGTGGTCATCAACCTGATCCCTACCACCGGGATCACACTGCCGTTTGTAAGTTACGGAGGTACGTCGATCCTCTTTCTTATGATAGAAATGGGAATTGCCCTGAGCGTATCAAAACAGATAAAATTTGAAACCTAGTTCATCTAAATTAAATAACGGCACTAAGGGCAGCCACGCGCCAGACTGCGGTTTTTATAGTCTATGTGCATGTTTTTGTTGCCATGAAGCCGAAATGCTGAATCGTAACAGTTACTGAACAGTTGTACAGAGAAAAGGGTTGACAAATGGTGGTAAAGAAGATATACTTTGGTCATCAAAGTATTTCAAAAATCAAATCAGAAAAACAAATTCACAAGTTGGATTTGAATAAGATGTATTTTAAAGGAGAATAAGAAATCATGTTAGAAAAAATGAAGGAAATCATTGCAGAGCAGTTAAATTGTGAAGAAAGCGAAATCCATCCGGAAACAAATTTTAAGGATGATTTAGGAGCAGATTCTCTGGATTTATTCGAACTGGTTATGGCACTTGAGGATGAATATTCTGTAGAAATTCCTGCTGAGGAATTACAGGAACTGACAACTGTGGGCGCTGTTATGGATTACCTGAAAAATAAAGGCGTTGAAGAATAAATGGATAGAGAGCAAAATCCTATGGCCGAATGCGGTTTGAACGGATTTTTGCATGTTACTGTCAGAGACAGAAGGTAAACAGCTAAAAGCGACGGAACGGGAAGGACAGAACAGTAACGATCATAGTGCAGATGAGTGGAATCTGCCGCGGCAGTTTGTACTGCCATGGCAGGTTCTATTTTTAAAAACAATTACTTTGAAATACAAAATATTCTACAGCCAAAGGAGTTTGAACGATTATGGGCAAAACAGCATTTATATTTCCGGGCCAGGGAGCACAGTACGTGGGAATGGGTCAGGATTTTTACGATAAAATGCCTGTCTGCAGACAGGTGATAGATAAAGCCAGCCAGGTATCCGGTCTGGATATTCCAAAAATCTGTTTTACAGAGAATGAGGAGATCAATATTACAGAGTATACACAGATTGCCATGCTGAGTGTGGAAGCAACCATATTAAAAGCAATGGAGCAGGAAGGGCTTGTACCTGATGTGAGTGCAGGTCTCAGCCTTGGCGAGTACGGAGCTTGTATTGCGTCGGGAGTGCTCTCTTTGGAGGATGCATTCTCTGTAGTGCGCAAAAGAGGGATTTTCATGCAGGAAGCAGTGCCCACAGGAGGCGCTATGTCCGCGGTCATGGGAACAGATGCAGCAGTGATAGAAAATGCCTGCCGGGAGACAGAAGGGGTTGTTTCCATAGCAAATTATAATTGTCCCGGACAGATTGTGATCACAGGGGAAGAAGAGGCAGTGGCAAAGGCTTCTGAAAAACTGAAAGAACTGGGTGCCAGAAGGATCGTTCCTCTGAAAGTTTCAGGACCGTTTCATTCAGCTATGCTGACAGGTGCCGGAGAAAAACTTGCAGAGGTGTTGGAAGGGGTGAATGTCAGGGAACCAAAGATTCCCTATATCACCAATGTGACAGCAGAATATGTGACAGAGGCTTCCCAGGTCAAGGATTTACTGGTAAGACAGGTATCCTCCTCCGTGAAATGGCAGCAGTGTGTGGAGAAAATGATCACAGACGGAACAGATACTTTTGTGGAGATCGGACCCGGAAAAACTTTAAGCGGATTTATGCGGAAGATCAGCCGTGATGTGAAAATGCTGAACATCCAGACGGTAGAAGATTTTGGAAAGACAGCAGAAGCGCTGAAAAACCGGGCGTCGGAAGTAGAATAAAGACGAAACCAAAGCACCAATAGTATATAGAAACAAAAACCAAAGCACCTGAAGCATTAAAAAAACTCAGACATCAGAAGTGTGAAAGAGACATAAAGATCCAGAAAAAGTGAGGTATAGTGTTATGTTGGAAAATAAAGTAGCCTTAGTGACCGGGGCAAGCCGTGGTATCGGCAGAGCCATTGCTCTTACGCTTGCGGCACAGGGCGCGGCAGTAGCGGTAAATTATAATGGTTCCCGGGAACGGGCACAGGAAGTTGTAGACAGTATCAAAAGCAGAGGCGGCCAAGCATCCCTGTATCAGTGCAGTGTAGGAGATTTTCAGGCGTGTCAGGAGATGATCCAGAATGTGATCAAAGAGTACGGACATCTGGATATTCTTGTAAACAACGCGGGGATCACAAGAGACAGCCTGATCATGAAAATGAAGGAAGAGGATTTTGACGCAGTGATCGAAACGAATCTGAAAGGCGCCTTCAATACGATCCGCCATGTCTCCCGCCAGATGTTAAAGCAGAGAAGCGGCAAGATCATCAACATTTCATCTGTATCTGGAATTCTGGGAAATGCAGGACAGGCCAATTATGCGGCCAGCAAAGCCGGTGTCATCGGACTTACAAAGACCATGGCCAGAGAGCTGGCGAGCAGAGGGATCACAGTCAATGCCGTAGCTCCTGGATTTGTAGAGACAGAGATGACAGATGTGCTGAAAGAGGATATCAAAGAGGCAGCCTGCGCTCAGATACCCCTGGGTAAGTTTGGAAAACCGGAAGATATTGCCGAAATGGTGGCATTTCTGGCATCAGAGAAAGCAGATTACATTACCGGCCAGGTCATCAGTGTGGACGGCGGTATGAACATATAGGAGGATTTCATGAGAAGAGTAGTAGTGACGGGAATGGGTGCCATTACCCCGCTGGGATTAAATGTAGATGAATTTTGGAATGGAATAAAGGAAGGAAAGCATGGATTTGGGGAGATAACCAAATTTGATGCTTCTGAATATAAAGCGCACCTTGCAGGGGAAGTAAAAGGCTTCGTGGGCAAGGAATACATGGATGTAAAAGCGGCAAAACGTATGGAACTGTTCTGCCAGTACGCAGTGGCAGCGGCAAAAGAAGCTATTGAACAGTCAGGATACGCTCTGGAGGAGGAGGACCCATACAGAGTGGGATGCTCCATTGGCTCTGGTATCGGAAGTCTGCAGACCATCGAGAGAGAGCATAAAAAACTGTTGGAAAAGGGACCGAACCGTGTGAATCCTCTCATGGTACCTATGATGATCTCCAACATGGCAGCAGGAAATGTGTCCATTCAGTTTGGTCTGAAAGGAAAGAGCATCAATGTGGTGACTGCCTGTGCATCAGGTACCCATTGTATCGGTGAAGCCTACAGGACCATCCAGTTCGGGGATGCTGATATTATGGTGGCAGGAGGTGCGGAATCCTGCATTACTCCAGTTGGAGTCAGCGGATTTGCGGCTTTGACTGCTCTGTCAAAATCCACAGACCCGGACCGCTGTTCCATTCCTTTTGACAAAGAAAGAGATGGGTTTGTCATGGGAGAGGGCGCCGGTATTGTGGTCTTAGAGGAACTGGAGCATGCAAAGAAGCGCGGGGCCAAGATTCTGGCCGAGGTTGTGGGATACGGTGCCACTAGTGACGCTTACCATATTACTTCTCCGGCTGAGGATGGGGAAGGCGCTGCCAGAGCCATGAAGAACGCTGTGGATGAGGCAGAGGTATCCCTGGAGGATGTGACCTACATCAATGCCCATGGAACCAGCACCCACCACAATGATCTGTTTGAGACAAGAGCCATCAAAAAGCTGTTCGGAGAGCATGCATATAAAATGAAAGTCAATTCCACAAAATCCATGATCGGACATTTGCTGGGAGCCGCAGGGGCAGTGGAATTTATCGCCTGTATAAAAGAGATGGAAAATAATTTTGTACATGTAACCGCAGGATATCAGATGTCTGACGAGGAGTGTGACCTGGATTATGTGACAGGAAGCGGCGTGGAGATGGAAATTCCCTATGCGCTCACCAATTCCCTGGGCTTTGGCGGACACAACGCCAGCCTGCTGATCAAAAAGTACGAAGACTAGGAGGCCGGATATGGAATTTGATAAGATCATTCAGTTAATAAAAACAGTCAGTGACTCAAACCTGACCCAGTTTTCCATGGAGGAGGGCAATTTAAAAATCTCCATGAAGACCAACAAGCAGACAAAAATCATCGCAGCGCCTGTGATGGCGCCTGCACCCGGACAGGACCTGGGACCTGCAGCCGGCGGCCCTGTTATGCAGAACATCCAGGCACAGGCAGGACCATCCCAGACAGAAGTTTCCCTCCAGGATGGAGAAGAGACCATCCTTTCCGGAAATGTGGTGAAATCTCCGTTGGTAGGAACCTTTTATAACGCGCCGTCACCGGACGCGGAAGCATTTGTAAAAGTTGGGGATACTGTAAAAAAAGGCCAGGTTCTGGGAATTGTGGAGGCCATGAAGCTGATGAATGAAATAGAATCTGAATTTGACGGAACCGTGGAGCAGATCCTGGTGGAAAATGAAGATGTTGTAGAGTACGGACAGCCGCTGTTCGTGATCCGTTAGGAGGTATAGATATGAAACTTACCACAAAGGAAATTATGGAGATCATCCCTCACAGACAGCCGTTTCTGCTGATCGATACCATCGAGGAGCTGGAACCGGGTGTCCGCGGGGTGGGAAAGAAATGCGTGAGCTACAATGAGCCGTACTTTGCGGGACATTTCCCCCAGGAGCCGGTTATGCCCGGAGTGCTCCAACTGGAAGCGCTGGCCCAGGTGGGAGCCGTTGCAATTCTGAGCAAGCCGGAAAACAAAGGAAAAACAGCATATTTTGGTGCCATCAATTCGGCTAAATTTAAGACAAAAGTAGTTCCGGGAGATGTCCTGACCCTGGAACTGGAGATCATAAAGGAAAAAGGGCCTATCGGCGTGGGGAAAGCAGTTGCCAGAAACCAGGACGGCAAAATAACCACATCCGCTGAGATGACATTTGTGATCGGATAGGAGATAGGATATGTTTCAGAAGATATTAATCGCAAACAGAGGAGAAATCGCAGTACGCATTATCCGTGCCTGCAGAGAGATGGGGATCAAGACCGTGGCTGTCTATTCTGAGGCGGACAGGGATGCCCTCCACGCGCAGCTTGCGGATGAGGCAGTCTGCATCGGCCCCGCAGCAGCATCAGAGAGCTACCTGAACATGGAGAGGATACTGAGTGCCACCATCGCCACAAAAGCGGAAGCCATCCATCCGGGATTCGGCTTTTTATCAGAGAACAGCAAATTTGTGGAGATGTGTGAGAAGTGTAATGTGACATTTATTGGCCCGTCTGCAGCAGTCATCAACAAGATGGGAAATAAATCCGAGGCCAGAAGAACTATGATGGAAGCAGGTGTCCCTGTTGTGCCGGGAACAAAAGAACCGGTTTATACAGTGGAGGAAGCTTTGAAAGAGGCGGAAAAGATCGGTTTCCCCATTATGATAAAGGCATCTTCAGGCGGCGGTGGAAAAGGCATGCGTATATCTGAGAGCAGGGATGATTTTGAGGAAAATTTCAGCACTGCCCAGAGGGAGTCAGTAAATGCTTTTGCGGACAACACCATGTATCTGGAACGGTATGTGGGCAGACCGCGCCACATTGAGGTACAGATCATAGGAGACCGGTTCGGTCAGGTGGTGCAGTTGGGAGAGCGTGACTGCTCCATCCAGCGTCGTCACCAGAAAATGATCGAGGAATCCCCTTCCTGTGCCATTACAGAAAAGCTGCGCAGGGAAATGGGAGAGACTGCCGTGCGTGCCGCAAAAGCGGTGGGATACGAGAGTGCCGGAACCATAGAGTTCCTGCTGGATAAGAACGGTGAATTTTTCTTTATGGAAATGAATACAAGGATCCAGGTTGAACACCCGGTAACAGAATTTGTCTCAGGTGTGGACCTGGTCAAGGAACAGATCCGGGTGGCAGCAGGCCTTCCTCTTTCTGTGAAGCAGGAGGATATCTGTATGAGCGGCCATGCCATTGAGTGCAGGATCAATGCGGAGAATCCGGCAAAGAATTTCATGCCGTGTCCGGGTGTGATCGAGAATCTGCATGTTCCGGGCGGAAATGGTGTCCGTATTGATACGGCCGTATATAACGGTTATCAGATACCGCCCAACTATGATTCCATGATCATGAAGGTGATCGTCCACGACAAAGACAGAGCCGGTGCCATAGCAAAGATGCGCAGCACTCTGGGTGAGGTTATCATTGAAGGCGTGCAGACGAACCTGGATTTCCAGTATGATATATTGAACCAGAAGGATTTTCTGGATGGAAATGTGACGACACATTTTATAGAAGAGCATTACGAGTAAGGAGCAGGCAGATATGTCCAGATTAAAGGATTTATTCAAGAAGACTACCAATGTACAGGAGCCGGAGACAGAGGAGAGTAAAATATCCGGGGAAGAGATGCCGGCCAGTGAAAACGCACCTTCCGTTCCGGAAGGCTTATGGGTGAAATGTCCCAAGTGCGGAGAACTCCTCTACAAGGAAGACGTTGTAAAAAATGATTATGTATGTCCGAAATGCAAGGGATATTTCCGGATCAAGGCCAAGACCCGAATCCGTATGGTGGCAGATAAAGGTTCTTTCCAGGAATGGTGTACAGGGCTTCATACCTTTAATCCCCTGGACTATCCTGAGTATGAGGAGAAAATCGCGAAACAGCAGGAAAAGACACATTTGGAGGAGGCTATCCGTATCGGAGAGGCCAGGATCGACGGCACGAGAGTTGTGCTGGGTGTCTGCGATGCCCGTTTTCTCATGGGGAGCATGGGATATGTGGTGGGAGAGAAGATCACCCGTTCTTTTGAGCGGGCTGTAGAGGAAAAGCTGCCGGTGATCCTGTTCTGCTGTTCCGGCGGTGCCAGAATGCAGGAGGGGATGGTATCCCTGATGCAGATGGCTAAGACCTCGGCTGCCATTAAAAGGCACAGCGAGGCAGGCCTTCTCTATATACCTGTTCTCACAGATCCCACTACAGGCGGAGTGACAGCCAGCTTTGCTATGCTGGGAGATATTATCCTGGCAGAGCCGGGCGCACTGATTGGGTTTGCAGGCCCAAGGGTGATCGCGCAGACCATAGGGCAGAAGCTCCCGGAAGGCTTTCAAAAGGCGGAATTTTTAATGGAACATGGAATCATTGATGGGATCGTGACAAGGAATCTGCTCAAAAAAACCCTGTCAGGACTTGTAAAGCTCCATGAGAGAAAGAACGGCTACTGCCAGTTTACCAGAATTTCTCTGCCGGAAATGGCGGAGGAAGGGGAGAAAAAGCGCAGGCGCAGGAACCGGGATAAGAGTATGACTGCCTGGGAGCGTGTGGAGACAGCAAGGGATTCCAAACGTCCTACCAGCCTTGATTATATAGAGACTGTTTTTGAAGAATTTATGGAACTGCACGGGGACCGGGCATTTCGTGATGACGGTGCCATTGTGGGAGGCCTGGCAGTGCTGGACGGGCAGCCGGTAACTGTGATCGGCGTACAGAAGGGGAGAAATACCAAGGACAATATTCTGAGAAACTTTGGCATGCCCTCCCCGGAAGGGTACAGAAAAGCTCTGCGGCTTATGAAACAGGCAGAGAAGTTCAACCGCCCGATCATCAATTTCATTGACACCCCCGGCGCGTTCTGCGGAATTGAGGCAGAAGAGAGAGGACAGGGGGAGGCCATAGCCAGAAATCTCCTGGAGATGTCTGATCTGAAGGTGCCGGTGCTGAGTATTGTCATCGGTGAGGGCGGAAGCGGCGGCGCTCTGGCTCTGGGTGTGGGCAATGAAGTCTGGATGATGGAAAATGCCACATATTCCGTACTCTCACCGGAGGGATTCGCATCCATTCTCTGGAAAGACAGCAAGAGAGCCAAAGAAGCGGCAGAGGTAATGAAGATCACAGCCAGGGATTTGAAAGATTTGGGGATCATTGAGCATGTGATTGCGGAGGAGACTCCTGCCTGTGCGCAGAACCTGCATGAGATCGCAGAAGATATGAAGAATCGGATGCATCAGTTCCTTACAGAGATGGAAGAAAAGACGCCGGAAGAGCTGGCAGCCCTCCGGTACGAGCGATTCAGAAAAATGTGAGCCAGAAAGAGTTAGAATATGAGGAAACCATTAATTATAGGTGATTTAACAGCTAAAATTCCTGTGATACAGGGCGGTATGGGAGTGGGTATCAGCCTTTCCCGTCTGGCGGGCAGTGTGGCTGCCTGCGGAGGGGTAGGCGTCATATCCACCGCGCAGATCGGCTGGCGGGAGCCGGATTTCAGACAGCATCCCTTTGAGGCAAATTACAGAGCCATTGAAAAGGAGATCAGGAAAGCCAGAGAGATTGCAAAAGGCGGTATCATAGGTGTGAACATCATGGTGGCCACTCAGAGATACGAGGAATATGTAAAGACAGCGGTGAAGGCAGGCGTGGATCTGATCATATCGGGAGCCGGATTGCCCATAGATCTGCCGAAATATGTGGAGGGCACCAAAACAAAGATAGCTCCCATTGTATCCTCCTTAAAATCTCTGAATGTCATCTGCCGTATGTGGGAGAGAAAATATAAAAAGGCACCGGATCTGGTTGTCATTGAAGGACCAAAAGCCGGAGGCCATTTGGGATTTTCCCGGGAAGAGCTGGATACCTTTACGGATGAATCTTATGACGGAGTGATTCGATCCATCATAGAGAAAGTAAAGGAATATGGGGAGAAATTCAGCAAGAAGATCCCGGTGGTGGTAGCCGGCGGTATTTATGATAGAGCGGACATGGACCATGCGCTTTCACTTGGTGCGGACGGAGTACAGATGGGAACCCGTTTCGTGACCACAGAGGAGTGCGATGCAGCGCCGGAATACAAACAGGCATACCTTCAGGCGGAAAAAGAGGACATCTGCATCGTACAGAGTCCTGTGGGGATGCCGGGAAGAGCCATCAAAAATCCGTTTATGGACAGGGTAAAGACTGAAAAATGCAGGATTGAACACTGTTATCACTGCATCGTCACCTGCAGGCCGGCGGAGATACCTTACTGTATCACACAGGCGCTGGTGAATGCTGCGGAGGGACGGGTGGAGGACGCGCTGCTGTTCTGCGGCTCTAATGCTTACCGTTCCCATAAGATAGAGACAGTGGAAGATATCATGAATGAACTAAAATAAGGGATTGCGTAAAAAAATGAAAACTGCCGATCTGCGGGAAACTGTGGAAGCGGCAGTTTTTTGTATGTATCACCTGTTTCCGGAATTATAAGAAGATTTTATGAAGATTTTCATGAAGACTTTTGTGCTGAGAAGAGGCCCGGCCGAGGGATTCGGACCGGGCCTCTTAAAAAGAGGATTTATTTGATGAAGGCTTTACATATTGACCTTCATTTTATATTTTTTCTCTTGATATTGGCTTCCCTGTTCTCTGCCTTCGGCGTGCTCATTTGTCTCTGCTGTGTTTTTGACACTGTGAAAGTCGTTCAGATGGGCATTTCCGAATTCTTCTTCCATCCAGATGTGGCGGAAGTTCTTTTTCTGCTGAATGGCCTGACAGAACTTGCCAATCACAAAAATGGTTTTATCACGTAACCCCGTTTCTGTTGTGCGTCTGGAAGAACGAAGCCAGTATTCCATCAAAGTCCAGCAGACTAACAGGAATCCAGCGGCAAAAATTAAAGTGATTATCAATCTCTCCAACATTATGAACACCCCTTTCCACGTTTTATTTGTTATCTTTATATTAATTCTTTTAGAAAAAATAGTCAATGATTAAATGGAATAAAAATCATATTTTCTAAAAATTTTATAATATAATCTCTTTAAACAGTTTATATTACAGAGGCAGTCACCATCTCACGCCAGATATTATCACAGACCGGGGAGAGAGGCTGTCCGGTCTTATCTGCCAGAAGGGGCAGGCGGCGCTCCTCCAACTCCTCAATGCAGATGATCTTGCCTTCTGCATAATCCCTCATGCGGGCAGCGCAGCTTCTGAGCCGTTCTTTGAGACCACCCAGACGGATGTCCAGAACCTCATATCCGAAGCTTTTATTTTCACGGAACCACTGGTCCTGTAACGCATTCTTAAACTGGTCCACCAGTCCGGCGGTATTGATACAGGCATCAGCGGTCTCAAAAAGAGCTGCTCTGTCCTCTGCTTCATAAGCGGCTTTGGCTTTGATGCCCAGGACAGCCTTTGCTGCAAGCACTTCACTGAGACGCTGCAGGGTCCGGAAGATACAGGCGTATTCCCCGCCCTTTTCTGCAATGAGCCGGAACTCTTCGGCACAGCGGCGGTAATGCTTGGGGAAGGACTGTATATCCACATGGCAGTCATAGATGCCCATAAGAACATCCTGATACAGCAGATATTTGGCAGGGGCAGCACTTATTTTTCCCGGCAGCAGGTTTCCGGGTGTCAGATTAGGAAGGTCCAATTTCAGAAAATCCTGAAGCACAGCGCCGGTACATGCCAAAAGACGGGGTGCCAGGTCACAGTCGTTGACAGATCGTGTATAGTCATACTCTGCAAAAAGAGAGAGCACAGGCAGTACAGAGGACTGGGAAGCCTCACCGCCGTCATCGCCCCAGCCTGTCACCAGTACATTGGTGATCCCGTGCTTTTGACACTGTCTGAGGGCAAGCCGGGATACCTGCATGCTGTGGTTTAAAAGGGGCGCATATCCATTCCACTTCCAGGCTCCGCCGGCAAATCCCACATTTGGGGCCAGTTCTCTGTGGTATTTCATCATCTGCTCATAGGTTTCCTCGTCTCTGGAATAGTAATCCCAGTAGAGAAGCTCCACATTTGCGGGGATTTTCTTTTTGATCTCCTCTGTGATGTGGAATTCCTTCCCATAATATTCCCCTCCGGAGATCATTTTGAAGAACATATCGCTCCACATCATAGCGGTATATCCGTATTTTTCACAGATTTCCAGGACACGGTGCAGATGGCGCTCCATAATGTCAATGCGCTCCTCATAGCCGAATCGGTTCAGGTACGCGCCGCGGCCGATCATCTCCGCCTCATCCATTCCTATGTTGATGATGCGGCTTTGAAAGGTCTCTGACCAGGTGCGTATCATGGCTTCGATCAGTCTGTAGGTATCCTCGCTTTTGCACAGGAGAATGTCTCCCGTGTCATGGACCTGTTCAAAGGCAGGCCACCGGAAAATGGCGTTTAAGTGAGCCAGAGTCTGGATACAGGGTACCATCTCAATGCCCAGTGAAGAGGCAAAACGGTCCAGTTCCCGCAGCTCCTGTCTGCTGTATCTGCCGCGGAAATGCCCGAAATAGGGGTAACCCTCCACCTCATAAGTGTCCTCTGTGTACAGCATAAGACGGTCATATCCCATCAGGGAGAGCTTGACAAGTAGCTTTTTCAGAAAATCAGGGCTGCACACAGCGTTGCGGGAACAGTCCGCCATGTAGGTCAGATGCTCAAACGCAGGATGTTCTTCCTTGGCAGCGCTTTGGCGGTTTTCGTTTATCCATTCCTTTATGATACCCAGGCCCCGGAAAAATTCAGTGGTTCTGCTGTATGTAATGCGGGCTGTGTTCCCGTCCAGACGGAGGGACAGGCCGCTTGCGCCTTTTTCTGTGAGAATATCTACGCGGCGGTCTGTGACCATATCTTTTTCCAGATATTCCGCGGTCAGCATGGCTCCGGGTATCAGGGACGGATCTATATGTTCAAGGTTAAAAATTCCCATAAGCAATCTCCTTTTATTCATTTTACAATGTTCCTTTATTGTAAAGGAGTTTAAGGTAGGAGTCAACGAAAGAATCTGTGAAATCTGGTATGAAACAATAGTAACTAATAATGCACAAATATGAAAAGAAGATACTGGACAAAATATACAAAGATGACGTATATTATATGAGATATAAGTTAAAAAATGACAAAAACAGGGAGAGAAGATACATGGTATAAAAGCGGTGGGATTGTTATACTTTAACTATCAAATCCAAGGGAGGTATTCCTAAAATGAAAAAGAAATTGGCGGTATGTTTGTTATGCGGGGCTATGGCAGCGGCAATGATGACAGGATGCGGAGGAAGCGGTGGTTCCGACAGCAAAGAGACAGGAGCAGAAGCGGAGGGCGGCTCCGGTAAAAAATCAGACACCACACTCACCATCATGGCCAGCCAGGACTGGGTATATGACGCGGAGATGGAGCTGGGACAAAAATTTGAGGAGGAGACAGGGATCAAGGTGGACTATCAGATCGTTCCCTCAGACCAGTATTATAATCTGCTGATGACAAAGCTGAACAGCGGTGAGGGACCCGACATTTTCGGCGGTCAGTCAGGAAGCTATGACCTGGTATCCCAGTACAGTATAGAAAAAAATGCAGTGGAACTGTCAGGGGAACCGTGGGTTGCCGCATACAACGAGTTTGCCAAAGAGCAGACCAGTGTGAACGGAAAGCTCTACGGGGCAACATATTTTGATACCACTACAGATTTCTATGTTGTATACAACAAGAAGATGTTTGAGGAAAACGGTTTAAAAGAACCTAAGACTTTTGCGGAATTCGAGAGCGTCTGTCAGACACTTCTGGATAAAGGTGTCACTCCATTTTATGAGTGCGCAGGTGACGGATGGCACCATGTAATGTGGTTCTGTGAGATCGGAGGAAAATACGAGGATGTGCTTCCCGGTATTACGGACAAGCTGAACAACAATGAGACCAAATTTGCAGACGTGGAAGAATTTAAGACCGTTTTAGACCAGGTGAAGGAACTGGCTGACAAAGGCTATTTCGGAGATAACTATCTGTCTGATGAATATGCGGATCTGCCTGTGGCGCTGGGAACAGGAGAGTTTGCCATGAGTATGGCAAAACCGGGCACCATCGCGGAGATCGCCGCGGCATCTGATGGTACATATACAGAGGATGATTTCGGTATGTTTTTGATCCCCACACTGGACAATGACGTGCTGAACGTGCATCCCTGCGGACCGTCACGCTTTATTTATTCAGGTTCCAAACATGTAGACGAGGCGAAACAATATCTGGAATATATCACGAAAAAAGATAGCGTACAGCATATGATAGACAACGAGCCTAAAGTGGAAAACCTGCCCTATGATCTGGGACAGACACCGGCTTACAGCGCGTACACCCAGGAATTCCTGGATTCTTTTGAAAAACAGGGCGTGGTATTCCAGGATGTCATCAAATATCTGAACCCACAGTGGGGAGATATCGGACAGGATATGGTATCCATGTTTATTGATGAAATGACTTCTGAGGAGGTTCTCCAGGCAATCGATTCCAGACGGGAAACCCAGGCAAAAGCAGCCGGGGATGAGGCATGGAATTAAAAAACCGGTAAAGTAAATAAAAAGTGCACTGCCGTATGTGGGAAACCATTTGGGCAGTGCATTTTTTTGCTCCGGGGCGCAACAGTTAGGGAAGCTCCGGGCCGTTTTTTTTATTTTTCGTCGGACTGGCTGCGAAAGGCTGACGGGCTGGCTCCGGTTGTCTTTCGGAAAGTCTTGCTGAAATGGAACTGGTCAGGATATCCGACCCTTTCCCCTACCTCCCGGATGGTCAGGTCTGTGTTCAGCAGCAGATCCCTGGCCTGATGGATGCGTATATCCGTGAGATATTTCAGCGGGGTACAGCCCTTGTATTTGTTGAACAGCTTTGTAAGATAGGCAGAGCTGAAACCCAGTTTCTGCGAGAAGGCGCTGAAATCCACATCATCCATGTAGTGTTCCTTTAAATAAAGCGTTGCATATTCCACCACCTGGGCGGCATTCTGCCCTGTGAGGGAGGTGTCTTCCTCCAGTTCATAGGTCTTCTCCAGCTCCAGCTTTACTTTGCTCAGGGTATTTTCCAGTTGGTCAGCGGCAACGGGTTTCAGAAGATAATCAACAACCCCCTGGGAGAGCGCTTCCTTGGCGTATTCAAATTCTGCGTAGCCGGAAAGTATGACAGTCTTGATACTGGGATATTTCAGATGGATCTCCTTGGCAAGCTCCAGACCGTCCATGACCGGCATGCGGATATCAGTGATGACCAGATGGATGTTTTCCTTTTCCAGACGCTTTAGGGCATCCTGGCCGTTGGCAGTCTGGCAGACAACGCGGAACCCCATATCCAGCTCTTCGATATGACGAGCCAGACTCTGCATAAGCAGGATCTCATCCTCCACCAGTAAAATATTAAAATGAGAGATCTTAATCATTTATTTTTCCTCCTATGGTGACAATGGCACCGCCCTCCGGCAGATTGCCCAGATTGAAAATAAATACAGCGTGATAAGTGAGGTAAAAGCGGATGTAAATATTCATTAGCCCCATGCCGTCCAGCTCCAGGCTGGGAAGCAGGCCGCTTTTTCGTATTTCGTTGATCTTCTCCTGGAGTGAGTCGATGACTTCTCTGGAGAATCCTGTTCCATTGTCCTTAACGGACACACACCATTCTGTTCTGTCCATAAACCCCTCAATGGTGATATGCCATGGCGGGGGCGTACTCTGTGTGGTGAATTTTACAGCGTTTTCAACCAGTAACTGAATACAGAGCTTGGGCATGGTGATCTCCAGCATTTCATCCTCCACATCCACGTCAAAGGTCAGGGCATCGCCAAAGCGGAGCTTCAGGCAGTTTAAGTAGCGGATCGCATGTTCCAGCTCGTCCTCCAGGGTGGAGACGGTCTGCTTGTTGGAGGATATATAGCGTAAGATAGCGGTGATATCCATACACATCTGACTGATCTCACTGGTCATGCCCTCCTCGGCCATGGCACTCAATGTGGCCAGGGAGTTGTAGAGAAAGTGGGGGTTCATCTGGGACTGGAGAGCCAGCATCTGGGACTGCAGTTCCTGTTCCTTTAAAAGCATCATGGAGTGGACGGTATCTTTCTGCCGTTCCTGGAATTCATTTAAGGAGTCCCGCAGCTTGTCTATTTCCCTTACATGGGAATCCTCCACGGGAAGCCCCTTCCAGTGCTCCACAAAATCCACGTCAGACAGGTATTCATACATATGTATCAAAGGGCGTCCAAGCCGCTGGGACAGTTTGTAGGCAATGAAATAACAGAGGGCAGTCATTAGCGCCACTATGAGCAGGATAGGGGTCAGGTTTTTCAAAATGGGCGCAAACACCTGGGATTCCTCCACGGCAACTGCGGTGGTGAAGCCGCTCAGCTCCATATCGCTGTAGTACACATATTCTTTCCGGCCGCTGGCGGTATTTTTCAGAGTTTTTCTGGACGCGCCGTCACGGCTGCCAAAATAATCGAACAGATCCCCGGACTCCTCTGAAAGAGGGAACAGTACATTTCCCTCCGGGTCATACACGATTATTTTAATATTATAGCTGCTATCCGGATGGTAGGCTCTCTCAAAGGTGGTGTCATAGTATTGCATGACTTCCACAATACCGGCGGGCTTCCGGTAATTGTTGAAATAGAGGCGGTACAGGGACAGATAGTACCTGTCCTTATTGGTTCCGCTGCTGGTGGAGAGAAACTGATTGCGGGAGGGCGGAGCCACATAACGGTATCCGTCCCGCTTTATCGTAGGCTCATACCAGTCCTGCTCGGAGGCTGTGATATCCTGGTAGCCGATATAATTGCCGGAGCCAAGACAGCCCCGGTCCAGATTATATAGATTTATCTGCCGGACTGTACTGTTGGCCCCTCGGATGGAGGTCAGAAGTCCGGTGAGCATGGAGGCGGCCTGGTTTTTCATGTACTCCGTCAGCGAGCTGTCCGGATCCGAGTAATTTTCAAAGGTATCCTTGATCAGATGGGAGTACAGCACATTGATGCTCACAGTATCCATCTGGCTGATCTGCAGGTCCACATCCTTTGCCACAGAGGAACAGGTCTGCTGGATACTGCTGGTGATACTGGATTTCATGCTCTTATACTGGACAGCAACAAAAACGGCTGTGGCGGACAGCAGCACAAAAAGCATGGTAGCAAGAAAACTGTTTCTCAGGATTTTCTGAATACTCTTAGGTGGTAGGTTCTTCTTTTTCATATGCGCTCCCTTAAAAATAGTCACTGGAAGAAGTATGGCACATTTGCTGAAGGAATGTCAATATGCGGTTAAAAAAATACATAAATTGATTATTCCTGCCCATGTGAGTGAAATGGATAATGAGGTAAGATTACAGTATCAAAAGGAAAACAGGGAGGTATTTTAGTGAAAAAGTCAAAAATTTATCCATGGTATTTTGCCATTGGAGCCTTGATCATCTATTCGGCGCTTTATGTGCTGCCCGGTCTGGTTGGTATCGGATATTCCTTTACAGACTGGTCATCGTATTCCACGGAGGTGCATTTTGTGGGGCTGGAAAATTTCCGGCAGATCCTGGGAAGTAATGAAAGTTATATGAAGTACATAGGGAACACGCTTCTGTTCACGGTTGTGACCACAGTGATGAAGACCGGCCTGGCTCTTATCTTTGCCCTGGCGCTCTCAAAAGACATCAAACTGAAAAATTTTCACAGGGGTGTCATGTACATGCCTTCTGTACTTTCCATCCTGATCATCGGTCTTGTATTTACTTCTATCCTCAACCCGAAGACAGGACTTCTCAATGAATTTCTGAGAACCATCGGCATGGAGGGGTTGACACAGAAATGGCTGACAGACCCTAAGATCGCGTTTTTCTCCGTAATGGGCGTGGATGTCTGGAGAGGGACCGGTTATATCATGACCATCCTGATCGTGGGTATTTTATCCATATCCACCACCTACTACGAGGCTGCCGGGATCGACGGAGCGGGCGGATGGAAGAAGTTTACGAAGATAACCCTGCCGCTGCTGCGGCCAACACTGGCAGTCACTGTTGTTTTAAATGTGCTGTACGGCCTGAAGGTGTTCGATATGGTATACGCCCTGACCAACGGCGGACCCGGACACACCACAGAGGTTATGTATACGGCAGTGTTTAAACAGTTCTCCCAGGGAATGTACGCGGTGGGAACCACGATCAGCTCCATTATGTTTGTGTTTATGGTGATCATCGGATTCTTTATGATCCGGGTTCTCACCGGAAATGAGGTGAAAGAATGATGAACAGTAAGACCAAAAAAACTATTATAAATGTACTGAAAAATGTTTTGTCATGGATCATTTCGCTGATCATGCTCATCCCTCTTTTTCTGATCATCATTAATGCTTTTAAATCAGATGCAGAGGCCATGACCATGACTTTGAAGCTCCCCACAGAATGGGTATTTACCAATTTTGCAGTGGTGATCGAAAAAGGAAAGCTTCTGACCAGTTTCCTGAACAGCATGCTGTATGCGTGCAGTGCCACATTGATCACGGTTTTTCTGGCGGCTATGGCGGCTTATGTCTTCTCCAGAAGAAGCAGTAAGAGCAATCAGGCTCTTTACATGTACATGGTGCTGGGGATTGTGATTCCTATCAACTATGTGGCACTTATGAAGGTAATGCAGATAACCCACCTGAACAATACCAGCATCGGCATTATTCTGCTGTATGTGGCAGTGCAGCTTCCGTTTATGGTCTTTCTCATTTATGGTTTTGTGGGCAAGGTGCCTGTAGAGCTGGATGAGGCTGCGGTTATAGACGGCTGCGGGCCGGGAAGACTGTTTTTTGGAATCGTGCTTCCCATGCTGAAACCGGCAATGGTGACGGCCGGCGTACTGTGTTTCTTAAATGACTGGAATGAATTTGTAATGCCGCTGTATTTCCTGAACTCCTCCACAAAATGGCCTATGACATTGGCAGTGTATAACTTCTTCGGTCAGTTCCAGAAGAGTTGGAATCTGATCTGCGCCGACATTCTGCTGACCTGTGCTCCGGTCATCATCATGTATCTTGTTTGTCAGAAATATATAGTGGGCGGTCAGACCGCGGGAGCTGTCAAAGGGTGAGTCCGGCGGGAAAGGAGAAAAGATGAAAGTCACAGGTTATGAACAGACAGAGAAGGGAATTCTGGTATTTACTGAGAATGGACAGATTTTCCTTCAGGGATGCGGAGAAAAAATAATTCGCTGTGTCTTTACGAAAAAGGACAGGATCCTGGATGAGTCACCTCTTGATATCAGGCGTCCTCCCGATACGCCTCTGGAGGTTTGTCAGGAAGGGGATATGCTGAAGATCACCGCGCCTTATATGAGTCTGGAAATCTGCAGGAACACCGGGCAGATCACATATAAAAAGCCTGACGGTACGCTGCTTTTGAAGCAGATAGGACAGGAGCTTGTCGATACCCCGGTGGAGGTGTATTCCACAGGCGGGGAGAAGCCGGTCATTGAGCGTGTAAAGACCGTGGACGGCGAGAGGAGCTTTGTGAAAAACCTGGTGCCCCACACAGACCATATGGCGTACAGAGGAAAACTGTATTTTTCCTGGCAGGACGGGGAGCAGATTCATGGACTGGGACAGGGAGAGGAGGGCATTTACGACTACAGAGGAAATGTCCAGTATCTCTATCAGCACAACATGCGGATTCCCATACCATTTCTGGTATCAGACAGGGGTTACGGAATTCTGGCGGACTGCGGCTCTCTTATGACATTCGGGGATGACGCCAGAGGTTCCTATCTGTTTCTGGATACAGTGGAGCAGATGGATCATTACTTTATTGCCGGTGACACACTGGATGAAATTGTGTCGGGTTTTAGGACACTGACCGGCAGGGCAGTGATGCTTCCAAAATGGGCATTTGGATATGTGCAGTCAAAGGAGGCATACAAAAGCCAGCAGGAGCTTGTGGAGGTGGCAGCAGAGTACCGGAAACGGGGAGTGCCTCTTGACTGTATCGTGCAGGACTGGCTTACCTGGGAAGACGGCTGCTGGGGAAACAAGGTTGTGGATAAGACACGTTATCCTGATTTGACTGCAGCTATGGAAGAGCTTCATAACATGCATGTGCATACTATGGTATCTGTCTGGCCGAACATGAACGGCGGGACAGAGGATCACAGGGAATTTGAGGAGGCGGGATACCTGCTTCATGACCTGTCCACCTATGATGCGTTTCGTGAAGAAGCCAGAAAAATGTACTGGAGACAGGCGGAAAGAGATCTGTTTTCGGGCGGATTTGACGCCTGGTGGTGTGATTCCACAGAGCCGTTCAGCGGAGCGGACTGGAACGGAGGGGAATTGAGAGAGCCATGGGAACGGTATGCGCTGGTGGGAGGAGAGCATAAAAAATTCCTGGGTCCGGAAAGGGCGAACCTCTATGCAGTGGCCCATGCACAGGGAATTTATGAGAACCAGAGAAAAGCCGCACCGGATAAAAGAGTATTGAATCTAACCCGTTCCGGTTATGCATCTTCCCAGCGGTACGGCACGGTGTTATGGTCAGGGGATACGTGTGCCACCTGGAAGAATTTTAAAAAACAGATCACAGAGGGCCTGAACTTCTGTATGAGCGGAATGCCGTACTGGACACTGGATATCGGCGCGTTTTTTACAGTGAAGGATAAATGGCAGAACCGCGGATGTAACTGTAATACGGATCCGGCACCGAAATGGTTCTGGAAAGGTGATTACGAGGAAGGGGTTAGTGACCTGGGATACCGGGAGTTGTATGTGCGCTGGTTCCAGTACGGGGTGTTCCTGCCCATGTTCCGTTCCCATGGAACAGATACGCCAAGGGAGATCTGGAACTTCGGCAAGCCGGGAGAGATGTTCTATGATGCGCTTCAGGACGCAGTCTGTCTGCGCTACCGCCTGATGCCGTATATCTACTCTCTGGCAGGAAAAGTATACTGGGAGGATTACACTATGCTGCGAAGCCTTCTCTTTGATTTCCCGGAGGATAAGACAGCGGCGGGTATGGACAGCCAGTTCATGTTCGGCAGCAGCCTTCTTGTATGTCCGGTGACAGAACCTATGTACTACGAAAAGGAGAGCAGGCCGTTAGACAGAGAGAAGACCTGGAAGTGTTACCTGCCGGAAGGCCCGGGGTGGTATGATCTTCAGGACGGGACATATTATGAGGGCAGACAGTGGATCCAGAGGAAGACAGAGCTTTCCTCCATACCCGTGTTTGTGAAAGCAGGCAGTATTCTTCCCATGGAGCAGGGACTTACTTATGCCCAGGAGGAAAAGGACAGCGCTGTGGAGTTCCATATATATCCGGGCTGTGATGCACGCTTTACTCTTTACGAAGACGCAGGGGACGGATATGAGTACGAACAGGGCAGATGCAACAGGATTTCTCTGGTATGGAAGGACAGGGAAAGAGTTCTGGAAATAGGGGACGCAGCCTATGACTTCCCTCAAAGTATAAAACACAGAAAATGTATGGCTGTGTGCAGTGGAAAAACAAAAGAATTTATATATAAAGGGGAACCTGTAAAGGTTTGTCTGTAAAAACAGGATAATGGAGGAAAGAGCTATGATGTATAAGAAAAACTGGGAGCAGACACAGGAGAAATTTAAAAATTACTGGAAACAGCAGAACACGGGAAGGCCTCTCATGTGTGTGATCGCAAGAAAGCCGGAGATCGAACCGTACTCGGAGGGAAAACCGGTGGAGGGCGGATGCCGTGATGTGATCTGCCAGGGCAAATATTATAATCTTCCTGAAGAATTAAAGTGGAAGGATATGGATGACAAATATCTGGATGCGGACAGAGTGGTTGCCAGATACCGTCAGTTCTGTGAAACCCATGAATTTTTAGGGGAAAGCTTTCCGAATCTGGATGTGGATTTCGGCCCCGGTTCCCTGGCTGCCTATCTGGGTTCCGACATTGGATTTAAAGAGGATACCGTTTGGTTCAAGCCCTGTCTGGAGGACTGGGAGGAGGTTCCGGAATTCAGATTTGACCCGGACAGCAAATGGTTCCAGAAGCATCTGGAATTTGTAAAGCGGTGTAAAGAACTGGTTGGGGATGATTTTCTGATCGACATGCCGGATTTAATGGAAAACATAGATGTTCTGGCCTCTCTGCGGGGCGCACAGGATATCCTGTACGATATGATAGACGAACCGGAAATCATTGAGGAGAGAGTAAAGCAGATAGAGAAAATCTATTATGAATATTATGACAGATTTTATGATGTCATCAAAGATTCCCAGGGAGGCAATGCCTACACGGTATTCCAGATCTGGGGTCCGGGCCGGACAGTCAAGCTGCAATGTGATTTTTCAGCCATGATGTCTCCCACAAACTTCAGGGATTTCATTCTGGAACCTCTGAGAAGCCAGGCGGCAAAGGCTGATCAGGTCCTCTATCATCTGGATGGACCGGATGCCATCAAACATCTGGACGCCGTTTTAGAGGTGGAAGGAATCCGTGCACTTCAGTGGACCAGCGGGGATGCAGGCCCGGACGGAACCCTGGAGGACTGGGACGTGATTTATGATAAGGCCAGAGCAGCGGGAAAATCCTTGTGGATCAAGGTCTATTCCGGAGAGTTTGAGGACTGGATCAAAAATGTAGACAGGATCGTGCAGAAATACGGTTCCCACAGCCTTTTCCTCCTTTTCCCTGAAATGTCCATGGAACAGGCACATACATTGCTGGCTTACGCGGATGAGCACTGGAGCGATGTGGAAGGCACATTCGGCAAATAGCCTGACGCGGGATTTGAGAATCTTGGTTTCACGAATCTTTGTTTTACGAATATTGACTTTTCAATCTGTGTATACTATACTAATGATAGTAATTCGCTGTAGTAATACGGTGAAAAACAGGACTTATATATGTTCATAATGCGGGTTGAACGTTTCTACCAGCTACCGAAATAGCTGACTATAAGTCCCCTGATAATTGGGGGCTTTGCAGTCTGGTTTCGGTGGCTGGTTTTTTATTTTTAAAATAATTCTGTATAGAAGATAACAGGCGCCGGATTCAGCCGATCGCTCCTTGCATAGGAGGAAGAACATGAGAAAAGAAGAAAACAGGGCAGGTACCTTTATATTGAAGGGAAATATCTGCTATAGTGAGACCGCAGAGACGCTCAGAACCGTTCCGAATGCCTATCTGGTATGCAGAGACGGAATCTGCCAGGGGGTGTTTGAAAAACTGCCAGAGGAATTTAAAGATTATCCTCTGACAGACTACAAAGACGCTCTGATCCTGCCCGGTCTGGTGGATCTGCATCTGCATGCGCCCCAGTATGCGTTTACAGGCCTGGGCATGGATATGGAACTTCTGGAGTGGCTGGAGACCAGGACCTTTCCCGAGGAAGGGAAGTATGGGGATATGGAATATGCCGGGAAGGCATACCATATTTTTACAGAGGATCTGAAAAAAAGCGCAACGACCAGGGCGTGTATCTTCGCCACGCGTCATGTGCCGGCAACCGTTCTTTTGATGGATATGCTGGAGGAGACAGGTCTGAAAGCAATGGTGGGAAAAGTAAATATGGATCGGAACGCACCGGACTATCTCTGTGAGGAAAGCGCAGAACGCTCTGCAGAAGATACCCTTCTGTGGCTTAAGGAAGTGGGCGGAAGGTATAAAAATATCAGGCCGATCCTCACACCCCGGTTTATCCCAAGCTGTTCAGATCGTCTTATGGAAATGCTGAGCGGGATACGCAGGGAATATGACCTTCCCATTCAGTCACATCTCTCTGAAAATAAAGGGGAGATCGCATGGGTGAAGGAGCTTTGCCCCTGGTCAGCCTTTTACGGGGATGCCTATGAGCAGTTTGGTATGTTCGGGGGAACTTATCCGGCAGTCATGGCACACTGTGTACATCCCACAGAGGAGGAGATAGGCCTGATGAAGAAAAACGGAGTCTTCGCGGCACATTGTCCTCATTCCAATACGGACTTGTCTTCCGGTGTGGCACCGATTCGTAGGTATCTGGAAGAGGGGATCCATGTGGGTCTGGGAAGCGATATTGCCGGCGGTCATGTGCTCTCCCTGTTTCAGGTGATGGTGGGGGCAGTGCAGGCCTCTAAGCTCCGCTGGCGTCTGGAAGATGAAACGCAAAAACCGCTCACAGTGGATGAAGTGTTTTATATGGGAACCAAGGGCGGGGGAGCTTTCTTCGGACAGGTGGGAAGCTTTGAAAAAGGATATGAATTTGACGCGGTAGTTGTAGATGACACAAGATTGAAGACACCCAGGGAGCTGACCCTGAAGGAACGTCTGGAACGTGTGGTATATCTTTCAGATGACAGGGATATGACCGGAAAATATGTGGCAGGGAGAAGGATTTTCTAAATGCAATAAGCTGTATAGAACTTATTTTTCAGTTTACGCGGTATGGAACAGGCATTGCTGTTCACCGAAGGAAAAGAGGGATGATGTATGGGAGTTGGCAGTTCAATAAATCGTGTGGACGCCTGGGAAAAGGTCACAGGACAGGCGAAGTACACAGCGGATTTAATGCCGCAGAATTTGTATACAGCAAAAGTGGTGCACAGCACCATTGCGAACGGATGGGTGAAAAGCTTTGATTTGGAGGAAGCCTTAAAGGTTCCGGGAGTGGTGAAGATCGTCACCTGCTTCGATGTGCCGGATATCCAGTTTCCTACGCCGGGGCACCCCTGGTCAGTGGAAAAGGCACATCAGGATATTAAGGACAGAAAGCTTTTGAACCGGCGGGTCCGCATGTACGGGGATGATATCGCAGCTGTGATCGCGGAGGATGATATTGCCGCCAAGCGGGCTGCGGATAAGATCAAAGTGGAGTATGAAGAGTACCCGGTGATCCTGGATCCTCAGGAATCCATGAAAGAAGATGCGCCTCTTCTGCACGAGGAAAAACCGGGAAATGTGATCGCGCATACCGGCTTTGTGCTGGGAGAGGGAAGTTTTGAGGAGGCTGTAAAAGAAGAAGGGCTGACTGTCATTGAGAAGGAATACAGGACACAGCCGGTTCAGCACTGCCATATTGAGGTGCCTGTCTCCTATGCTTATATGGAGAAGGGGAGGATTGTCATTGTGACATCCACCCAGATCCCTCATATTGTGAGGCGGGTGGTCAGTCAGGCTCTTGGGATTCCCATTGGGCAGATCAGGGTTATCAAGCCATATATAGGAGGAGGCTTCGGAAACAAGCAGGATGTGCTGTATGAGCCTTTGAACGCATTTTTATGTACCCAGGCAGGCGGCCGCGGTGTCAGACTGGAGCTGTCCAGAGAAGAGACTCTTGGCTGTACCCGCGTACGCCATGCGTTTACCTGGAAGATCAAGGGGGCAGTCAGAAAAGACGGCACACTGGTGGCGAGAAAGTATGAGGCATACTCTAACCAGGGCGCTTACGCCTCCCATGCTCACGCCATTGCCGCCAATGCAGCCAATATTTTCAAGCAGCTTTATCAGGATGAGAAGGTTCTGGAATCTGACAGCTACACGGTTTACACCAATCTCATGACAGGCGGAGCCATGCGGGGATACGGAATCCCCCAGGGAGATTTTGTGACAGAGTGTGTGACGGATGATCTGGCCTGCGCTGTGGGCATGGATACTCTGGAATTCCGGCTGAAAAATTGTGTGAAGGAGGGTTATAAAGACCCTCATCTGGGCATCGCTTTCCATTCCTATGGGCTGAAGGCCTGTATAGAAAAGGGCAGGGAACACATCCGCTGGGAGGAAAAGAGAAAGGCATATGAGAACCAGTCCGGGCCTGTGAGAAGGGGCGTCGGCATGGCCATATTCAACTATAAAACAGGAGTTTACCCCATTTCCCTAGAGACCTCATCCTGCCGAATGGTATTGAACCAGGACGGCTCCATGCAGCTCTTTATGGGGGCAACAGAGATAGGTCAGGGAGCTGACACGGTGTTTACCCAGATGGCGGCAGAGATAACCGGCATAACTGAGGACCGGGTACATATTGAGACCGTACAGGATACGGATACCACACCTTTTGATACAGGAGCCTACGCGTCCCGGCAGACCTATGTGAGCGGAAAAGCCGTCAAGAAGACAGGGGAACTGTTCAAACAGAAAATTCTGGAATATGCGGCATTTAAGCTGAAGCTGTCAGAGGAAGAGATAACATCAAACAAAGCGGCAGATCCTGAAGCTCTGGAAGCATGTGGGCAGACTTCTGCATGGAAGAGACTGGATATCAAAGAAAACCAGATAATAGACAAAGCCTCCGGGGAGGTTTGGCTCTCACTTGCGGCCCTCGCGGAGGAGGCACTGTACAGTTTGGAGAAATCGGTGCATATCACGGCTGAGACTACCAGCCACTGCAAGGAAAATTCCTTTGCCTCAGGTGTTTGTTTTGTGGAGGTTGAGGTGGATATACCGGTTGGTAAGATCAGGATACTGGATATCATCAATGTACACGACAGCGGGAAACTGATGAATCCGGCCCTTGCCAGAGCGCAGGTACACGGGGGAATGAGTATGGGGATCGGCTATGCTCTGAGTGAGGAGCTGCTGGTGGATGAGAAGACAGGAAGGCCGCTGAATGCCAACCTTCTGGACTATAAGATACCCACAGCTATGGATACACCTAATCTGCATACGGATTTTGTGGAACTTGAGGATCCTACTGGTCCTTTCGGAAACAAAGCCCTCGGTGAGCCGCCGGCCATTCCTGTGGCCCCGGCTATCAGAAACGCTGTGCTCAACGCCACCGGGGTCGCTTTTGATTCCCTGCCTCTGTCACCTCAGAAGCTTGTGGAGCGCTTTATAAAAGAGGGATTGATCGGAAGAAAAAATGAGGATTTGGAAGGGGGCGGATCACATGTATGATATTGAGAAATATTATCAGGCCAGTGATGTACAGGATGCTGTGAGAGCGCTGGAGGCAGATAAGGACGCTGTTGTGATCTCAGGCGGAAGTGATGTGCTGATCAAAATAAGAGAGGGAAAACTTGCGGGCTGTTCTCTAGTGAGTATACATGGGATTCCTTCGCTTACAGGTGTCAGGATGGAATCGGACGGCACCATTGTGATAGGGCCTGCCACGACGTTTTCCCACATAACCTATGACCCTGTGATCCAAAGGCACATTCCGGCGCTTGGGTGGGCAGTGGACCAGGTAGGAGGCCCCCAGATACGGAATATAGGAACCATCGGAGGAAATGTCTGTAATGGTGTGACAAGCGCGGACAGCGCGGCTGCACTGTTTACTTTGAACGCGGTGCTGGAGTTGACAGGAAAAGAGGGCATTCGGGAAGTGCCCATAACAGAGTTTTACACAGGCCCGGGCCGGACCTGCAGGAAACACGCGGAAATCCTTACCGCCATAAAGATCACCAGGGACAATTATGAAGGATTTTACGGGCATTATACAAAATACGGAAAAAGAAATGCAATGGAGATCGCCACTCTTGGCTGCGCGGTACATGTAAAGCTGAGCCGGGATAAGAGAAAGATTGAGGAACTCCGGCTGGGATTCGGCGTAGCTGCGCCTACTCCTATACGCTGCTATCAGACGGAAAAAACGGCAGCAGGCATGGACATAACAGACCCTGGATTGTATGAAAGAATTCGTGAAGGGGCAGCCTCTGAAGTAACGCCGCGCTCAAGCTGGCGCGCATCCCGGGAATTCCGTCTTCAGCTTGTACGTGAGCTGTCCGTGCGGACCACAGAGGAAGCCATAAAAAAAGCAGAGGGAGGTGAGTCGGATGCTTAAGATCATAACCATGACAGTCAATGGCAAAGAGACAGAACTGGCAGTGGATGACAGGGAGGCCCTTTTGGATACCCTGAGAAACCGCCTGGGTCTTACCAGTGTGAAACGCGGCTGTGAGGTTGGGGAATGCGGTGCCTGCACCGTTTTGGTGGACGGAGAAGCCATCGATTCGTGTATTTATCTGACCATGTGGGCAGAGGGAAAACATATCATGACCGTGGAGGGATTAAAGGGCAAAAACGGAGAACTTTCTCCAATCCAGAAGGCCTTTGTGGAGGAGGCAGCAGTCCAGTGCGGTTTCTGCACACCGGGCCTGATCATGAGCGCTGTGGAAATCGTGGGAACAGGAAAGAGATACAGCAGGGAAGAGCTGAAAAAGCTGATCTCCGGGCATCTGTGCCGCTGTACGGGGTACGAGAATATTCTGAATGCAATGGAGAGGATCGTGGAGGAGACTTACCGGACGGTGAACCGGGAATAACAGAATAAGAACAGATCAGCGGGACACGTCTGCGCACCGGCAGCGTGTCCCGTTTTTTATGCTTTTTTATGCTTATATCCATCAGGTAAGATTGACTTTTTTCTGATGGAAAGCCTTTCTGTATTGGGTAGGTGTGATGCCTTCATAGCGCTTAAACAGTTTCATAAAATATTTTTCATCCGAAAATCCACACATATCTGCGATCCGGTAGATAGACAGTGTCCGGTTGGTGAGCAGGTTTTTGGCAACAGCGATCCGTGTCCGATTTACATAGGTGAGGATGGGATAACCGGTGTATTTCTTGAAAATATTGGTCAGATAGGTGGGATGATACCCAAACTGTTCTGCTATTGAAGCCACGCTGAGGGGCTGGTCATAGTGGGTGCGGATCCACTCCATTACATCCAGAACATGAATAGGAACAGTGGAATCCAGAAAACGGTTGATCTGAAATGACTCGTCGGTAACTTCCATGAGGAGCAGGTTCAGAGCATAATGGCATCTCCAGGTGGCCATATAATTTTCTCTTTTTGCAATATCAAGAAGCTGTACAAAAAGAAGCCTGGAACGCTTTTCTACAGATAACTCCCCGTATTCGGGAAGCAGAAAATTTTCCCGGGGGGGGGGGTAGAAGTAATGTTGGTAGAGGCTTTAAATATGGGGCGGTTTCTCAGGAGGCTTCCGCGATTGTAGATGGAATAATCGGGATCCCTCACATAGAAATGAACCCAATAATAGGAGAGTTCACCTTCTGTGGGACGATACCCGTAGTGGAGTGTATCAGGAAAGAGGAGGATAAATTCATTCTCTTTGACATCATAATTCGTCATATTTTGGGTTATGTGCAATGTTCCTTTTATCACAATGATCAGGACAAAAGAATCAATATTTCTTTTGGGATGTATAAAGCCATCTTTGCTGGCCAGGTTGCCGCAGGAGATATATTCTACAGGCTTGCTGGCATCGGATATGAAATATAGCATGGTATTCCCTCCTGTCTTGCTTTATAGTATCACAAAAAGACAGACTTCGGACAAGGAAAATAACAAATAATTGGAAATGACCACTTTTTCTTGTGTATTGTACGTTGTTTGGAAATTCTGATATGGTAACATAATGTCATCAAATAAAAAGTGCTTGCAAGCAGCGCGCAACTCATAATAAGGATGATAGATCAGGAGGGTTTATTAAATGAAAAAGAGACAGATCATGGCGTTTGTTCTCGCCGCAACAATGGCTGCAACTGCCGTAACAGGCTGTGGTGCGCCGTCCAGACCGGATGGTTCTGGTGATACAGGCAGTACCGATTCTTCTTCCGATTCCGGGGAAGAATCAAAAGACGGAGTCGTACAGCTTACCTTTATGGGATGGGAGGCATCCCCTCTGGAGACCCAGGCAGTGAAGGATGGTATTGCGGCATTTGAAAAAGAAAATCCAAATATAAAGGTGAATTATACACCTGGACTTGCCGGTTCTGAATACAATGCAAAGCTGCTTTCATCGGCGGCGGCGGGGTCTTTGCCGGATGTTATGTTTGTATCAGCGGAGAGTTACCGTGCCATTGTTTCCAAAGGGGCATTGTGGGATATTACAGATCAGTTTGACGAGAATTATCCTCTGGATGATTTCATAGATTCTTCCCGTCAGATCATGGAAGTGGATGGACATGTTTACGGTATCTCTTCTTGTACAGTATCTCCGATCGTTTATTATAATAAGGATGTATTTGACCAAAAAGGAATTGATTATCCGAGTGCAGATCCGGAGAACTGCTGGACTATTGATGAATTCAGGGATGTTGCGAAAAAGCTGACATCAGATGATATCTATGGTGTGTATGGACTGGAAACAGTGGCAGATACCTTGAATGCACAGCTTCTCTCAAACGGGGGAACCAGATATAACGAGGATTATACCAAGAGCACAATGAATTCCCCGGAGAACAAAGAAGTGTTTGAGATCATCAAAGCGATCCGTACCGAAGACGGCTCCGCTCCTGACGCTTCCACACTGGATGCGGTAGGAATGTCCGCAAAACAGATGCTCCAGACAGGTAAAGTGGCTATGCTGGTAGACGGTTCTTGGTCTCTTCAGGAATTGGCGGCTTCTGACATGAATATTGGCATGGCACCTCTTCCCTCTTACGGAAAAGTGCTTACCACAGGACAAGCTCATCTGCACTGTATCGCAGAAACCAGTAAACATAAGGATGAAGCTTGGCAGTTCCTTCAGTTCCTGTCAGGAATGGATTATCAGGGCGCGTTGGTTAAGAGCGGACTGTGGATGCCAAACAGGTATTCTATGTATGAAGATGACGCAGTGGCACAGTGGTATGATGAAAAAGTCCATGGGGACAGCTACAAAAAGATGCTTACATATTTCAGAGATGCCGCTGTTGATCCTACAGCGCTGCAGTTGACCTCACAGGCCAGAGATATCATTGCCGAAGAGACAGATATGTACTTTAAGCAGGATCAGGATATTGACACCACATTACAGAATATGGATACCAGGATCGATGAGGCAATTCAAGACGCATTACAGCAGTAAGTGGTAAAAACGATGCATCCTGCATTGCGTGAGCTGTGCAGGATGCATTTTTATGCAGGCAGGGGACAGCCTGGGACAGGAGGGTAAGATTGGGAAATACAAAGAAAATAAGTAAGTTAAAGGATGACAGTAAGTGGGCATGGTTCATGCTGGCTCCCAATATCATTGGATTTCTGTTATTCATGCTGATACCAGTAGTGGCAACTCTGGTTCTCAGCTTTACAAAATATGATATGCTGACAACTCCGAAATTTGTAGGTCTGCAGAACTACATAACCATGTTCAAAGACCCTATCATTTGGGAAGTTACAAAAAATACCATAATTTATACAGTCATTACAGTGCCGGTGGGGATGTGTTTTTCTCTGCTTCTGGCTGTTATGCTGGATCAGGAGATTGGTTTCAGAAGATTTTACAGGGCAGCGTTTTTTTTGCCGGCGATCACATCCATGGTTGTTGTGGCTATTGTATGGCAGTGGATCTATAACCCGGATTACGGTATTTTAAACTATGTTTTGTCTCTGTTTGGTATTCAGGGACCAAAATGGCTGTTGAATACCTCCACATCGTTGGTTTCACTGGCAATTGTAGGCATATGGAAAAATGCCGGTTACAATATGATCATTTTTCTGTCAGGACTTCAGGGGATTTCCACCAGCTATTACGAGGCATCAGAGCTTGACGGAGCAAATAAATGGCAGCAGTTCAGGTATATCACTGTGCCTATGCTGCGTCCCACAACATTTTTTATTTTCGTCATGTCCATCATCAGTTCTTTCCAGGTATTCGACCAGGTAATGCTGATGACAAAGGGCGGACCGGGACGTTCTTCTTCTGTTTTGGTGCATTATTTGTATCAGAACGCCTTCCAGTATTTTAAACTGGGTTATGCCTGTGCGATCGCGTACCTGCTGTTTTTCATAGTTATGATCATAACTGTGTTCAATATGCGCATGGAAAAGAACATGCGGGAAATTTATTAAGGGGGGAGTCAGACCATGAATAATAAGAAAAAAAAGCTGATTGGCAAAATAATAGCTCATCTGATTCTTATTTTAGGATCCGTGATCATGCTGGTTCCCTTTTTCTGGATGCTTTCATCATCCTTTAAAAGTCTGGGAGAGGTTTTTGTATTTCCGCCAACCTTGTTTGGAGAACGGCTGGTGTGGGAGAATTACACACAGATTTCCAGCAGATTTGATTACTTTGCGTATTTCCTGAACAGTGTGAAGGTTTCTGCCTGGGTTGTGTTCTTCCAGGTATTTACATCTGCCACAGCGGGTTATGTATTTGCTAAAATGAATTTTAAAGGCAGGGATAAGATATTTACCTTATATCTGGCAACCATGATGATTCCGTTCCATGTAACGGTCATCACAAACTTTTTACAGATGTCCATGTACGGACTGGTAAATACACTGTGGTCTTTAATGCTGCCGGCTTCTGTGTCTGCTTTCGGAACGTTCCTTATGAGGCAGTTTTTTATCACCGTTCCCAACGAATTGGTGGAGGCAGCAAAAATTGACGGGTGTAATCCGATCGTGACCTTTCTCAGGATCGCCTTCCCCATGGCAAAATCAACCATTGCCACACTGTGCATTTTCTGTTTTATGAATGTTTGGAATGACTATTTCACACCACTTATTTATATTAACGACGCCAGAAAATATACGCTTCCTCTGGGACTTGCCAGTATGAAGGGCATGTATTCCACAGACTGGCCGGTGCTGATGGCTTCTTCCGTGATCGCGGTGCTCCCGGTACTGATCGCATTTTTATGTGCCCAGGACGCTTTCGTAAAAGGTGTTATGATGTCAGGAATGAAAGACTGACGTGACTGTGAGGTGGCAAAACAGCCGTGGCTCACAGATATGGAAATGGAGATGATACTATGAGTTTTATGGAATATGATTCACCAATCATGGCAGGGATCGGTAAGGTGATCGATATCATATGGTTAAGCACACTGTGGTTTATCTGTTGTCTGCCCATTGTCACCATCGGTGCCTCAACTACTGCGCTTTATTATACTTCTGTAAAAGCCATCCGAAAAAACAGAGGATATGTGACAAAGACATTTTTCCACGCGTTTAAAATGAATTTTTTCCCCGCACTGGGGATATGGCTTCTCTATCTGTTGGGAATGCTGCTGTTCTATGTGAATTTTGTCTTTGCGGCAGCGATCAGAGATGACAGTTTCCGGTTCTTTACCACAACCGTTTACGGGTGTCTGGCATTTGTCGTGCTTTCTGTAGGATGCTATGCGTTTCCTGTTGTTTCCAGATGCAGTATGAAATGCTTTGAGGTCCTGCGGTTCTCGGTCGGGCTGATGGTGAAGCATTTTCCATATACGATCCTCATGGTTCTGACTGTGCTCCTGTGCGTGGCAGCCATGTGGTATATACCGCTGTTTGTATTCTGCCTTCCAGTGGCGGGAACCCTTCTTTTCTCCATCTTCATGGAAAAAGTTTTGATCCGCTATACCCCGGAAGCGGAAAAATGCGGATGGTATGCAGAGAAGTGAAAAAATAAGATGGGAGATGACGTATGGACAAGTTGACGATGGCAAAAGGCCGCCAGGTGACAATCCAGGATCAGGAGCTGGTGCGCCGCCGGGAGGAAAATAAAAAATATCTGTTGGAGCTTGACAATGAGAATCTGCTCCTTCCCTACACTCTGGAGGCAGGACTCTATAAGACATCAGAACTGCCGTCCGGCATCCATGGGGGATGGGAATCTCCCCTGTGTGAACTTCGCGGACATTTTCTGGGTCACTGGCTTTCAGCAGCGGCCATGCATTTTGAAGCCACAGGGGACCGGATGGTGAAGGCAAAAGCAGATGAGATCGTGGACATTCTGGAAAAATGCCAGAGGGAAAACGGCGGCAGATGGGCTGCCTCCATCCCGGAGAAATATTTTTACTGGATCGGGAACAAAAAACGTGTCTGGGCGCCTCAGTACACAGTACATAAGACTTTTATGGGACTTCTTGATATGTATGAGCTGGCCGGAAATGAAAAAGCCCTGGAGATTGCCGTACATTTTGGTGAATGGTTCTATGACTGGAGCGGACGCTATACAAAGGAGCAGTTCCAGGGGATCTTAGATGTGGAGACCGGCGGAATGCTGGAGATATGGGTTCTGCTGTATAAGATCACAAAGAAGAGTATGTTCAGGGAACTGATGGAGCGGTATTACCGCTGTGATCTGTTTGACGGCCTTCTGGAAGGAAAAGATGTGCTGACCAATATGCATGCCAACACTACGATTCCCGAGATCCTGGGGGCAGCGGCGGCCTATGAGGTGACAGGAGAAGAAAAATGGCTGGAAATTGTAAAAGCCTATTGGGAAATGGCAGTCACCCAGAGAGGAACCTATGCAACAGGTGGACAGACCTGCGGTGAGATATGGAGTCCGAAGATGCATTTGGCCTACAGACTGGGGGATAAGAACCAGGAGCACTGTACGGTATACAACATGATGCGGCTGGCAGATTTTCTGTTCCGCCATACAAAGGATGCCCTGTATATGGATTACTGGGAAAGAAATCTGTATAACGGCATTATGGCTCAGGGGTATTGGCAGGGAAGCTTTACTCATGGCAGAAAATCACAGTATCCGGAGGAAGGACTCCTCACTTACTTTCTTCCCCTGCGGGCAGGCGGACAGAAGGCGTGGAGCAGCAGGACACAGGATTTCTTCTGCTGTCACGGGTCTTTGGTCCAGGCAAACGCCGCACACAACAATGGAATGTATTATGTGGGATCAGACAGCCTGTATGTATGCCAGTATTTTGACACGGAATATGTGGGAACGGTTGGGAATACGACTGTTACTGTGCGGCAGAAGATCAATACTCTGAGCGGAAGTGAACATCTCTCCAGTGATTCTCCCGGGCGTCAGAAAATAACGTCAGCCGCGGCCCGTCAGCCGTTCCATCCGGATCGACTGGTCTTTGACCTAGAGATACGGGCAGAGCAGGAAAAGGAATTCTCCCTTTATATCAGAGTACCCTGGTGGGCACAGGGAGCACCGGTCTTCCTTGTAAACGGGGAAGTGATTGAGATCCGTGCTGAGAAGGGCAGTTTTGCTGAGATAAAGAGAGTCTGGAAACAGGACACGGTCCATGTTGAGATTCCCAAAGGGATCCATGTGGATCATCTGCCAGGCAGACCTGACATGGCGGCTTATCTGGACGGACCTGTGGTGCTTGCAGGGCTGTGCAGGGAAGAGCGGACGCTCTATACAGATTTGGATGCCCCAAAACAGGTGCTGGTTTCTGACAATGAAAGAGAGTGGGCATACTGGCAGAACACATATAAGACGGTGGGGCAGGACAGAGGCATCCGTTTTGTTCCGCTCTATCAGGTGGGATATGAGGAATATCAGGTTTATTTTCCGCTGAAGGGGAAAAATCATGATTCCCCACTTGAAAAGTAGAAAACCTTACGGTATAATTTCAATGATATGGGGTATTTGGCCAATGTCCATTTACCCCTTTTTAAAGTGTATATGAAATTTCATTTCAGAGTTCAGAAAAGCTTGCTGAACAGCCAGATGAATAATAACCCATAAGGAGATTGATGATAATGAGTACCGTAAGAACGAGATTTGCCCCCAGCCCCACAGGAAGAATGCATGTGGGAAATTTGAGAACTGCTTTATATGCCTATCTGATCGCAAAGCATGAGAACGGAAGTTTTATGCTGCGTATTGAGGATACAGACCAGGAACGCTTTGTGGACGGCGCACTGGAGATCATTTACCGCACACTGGCGAAGACAGGCCTGATCCATGACGAAGGCCCGGACAAGGACGGGGGCTATGGTCCCTATGTACAGAGTGAGAGAAATGCCCAGGGTATTTATCTGAAGTATGCCAGACAACTGATCGAACAGGGGGATGCTTACTACTGCTTCTGTACAAAAGAGCGTCTGGATTCCCTGAAATCAAGTGTGGGCGAGGACAGCAAAGAGATTGCAGTCTATGACAAACACTGCCTGCACCTTGATAAGGAAGAGGTGGAAGCAAAACTGGCAGCAGGAGAGCCTCATGTGATCCGCTTTAATATGCCCACAGAGGGGACCACAACCTTCCATGATGATATTTACGGAGACATTACCGTGCCCAACAATGAACTGGATGATCTGATCCTGATCAAATCCGACGGATATCCCACATACAACTTTGCAAATGTGATCGACGATCATCTCATGGGTATTACACATGTGGTTCGGGGGAATGAATACCTTTCTTCTTCACCGAAATATAACAGGATCTACGAGGCATTCGGCTGGGAGATTCCCACTTATGTGCACTGTCCATTGATCACCAACGAGGAACACAAAAAGCTGAGCAAACGTTCCGGCCACTCTTCCTATGAGGATTTGTTGGATCAGGGATTCCTCACAGAGGCCATTGTAAATTATGTGGCACTCCTTGGATGGTGCCCAGAGGACAACAGGGAAATTTTCAGTCTGGAAGAGCTGGTAAAAGAGTTTGACTATCATCACATGAGCAAATCCCCGGCTGTGTTTGATATGACAAAGCTGAAATGGATGAATGGTGAGTACATCAAAGCCATGGATTTTGACAAGTTCTGTGAGACGGCTGTTCCGTTCATAAAAGAGGCTGTAAAGAAGGATTTGGACCTGAAGAAAATTGCGCAGATGGTGAAAACAAGAATCGAAGTTTTCCCGGATATTCCGGCACTCATTGATTTCTTTGAGGAAGTACCCGAGTACGATGTGTCCATGTACACACATAAGAAAATGAAAACCAATCCTGAGATTTCCCTGGAGGTTCTGAATAAGATCATTCCTGTCCTGGAAGGATTTGAGGACTATACAAATGACGCGCTGTATAACCTGCTCTGCGGTTTTGCAAAGGAGAACGGTTATAAAAACGGACAGATCCTCTGGCCGATACGCACCGCCCTTTCCGGCAAACAGATGACACCTGCAGGTGCCACAGAAATCCTGGAGGTGCTGGGAAAAGAGGAATCCATGAAACGCCTGCACACTGCAGTGGAAAAACTGAGCCGGGCATAAACAAACGAAAATGGAGTAACCCATATATGCAGAAAAATTCCTCACAGGAACGGGCAGTTTCCCATGACCAGGGCCCTATGATGCTTCTTGCAGGCCCTGGTTCAGGGAAGACCACCACCATCACCAGGAGGGTGGCTAACTTAATAAAGGAATATCAGGTGACTCCTTCATCCATACTGGTGGTGACGTTTACAAAAGCGGCTGCCAGGGAGATGAAGGAGCGTTTTTTACGCCTGTGTGAAAAGGAAGGAATGACAGGACCGTACAGGGAAGTGACGTTTGGCACTTTTCACGGGATCTTTTACGGAATCCTGCGCCATGCCTATCGGCTGTCCGCAAAGAATATTCTGGGGGAGGAGAAAAAATACGATATTCTAAAGGAGATCGTATACCGCCAGAGAATGCGGATCGATGATGAAAAGGAATTTTTTGAAGGTCTGGTACAGGAAATCTCCATAGTGAAGAACGGCAGAATGCCTATAGAGCATTATTATTCTGCCAATTGTCCGGATGATACCTTCAGAAAGATCTACCACTCTTATGTGGAAGCCTGCAGACAGTCCAGACTTCTGGATTTTGATGATATGCTGCTGTATTGTTATGACCTTCTCACAAACAGAAAGGACATCCTGGCCGGATGGCAGAGCAAGTTTCGGTATGTACTTGTAGATGAATTCCAGGACATCAATCAGCTTCAGTATGACATTGTGAAGCTTCTGGCAGCGCCGCAGAATAACCTCTTTATCGTAGGGGATGATGACCAGTCCATTTACGCGTTCCGGGGGGCAAGGCCGGAGATCATGCTGCATTTTCCAAAGGATTTTCCCAATGCGGGGACAGAGCTTTTGGCATGTAATTACCGTTCCACAAAGGCCATCGTAGAGGCCTCAAAAAAAGTGATAGGGAAGAATAAGAACCGTTATCCGAAAGAGTTTTTTACGGATAATGAGGAGGGAAAACCGGTTGTTATACGCGAGTTTGAAGACGGCAAGGAAGAGGAGCTTTTTGTAAAAGAGTGTATCAAAAAGGCGCTGCAGGAGGGATGTCCCTATGAGGAGACTGCCATTCTCTACCGCACAAATCTGGGCGCCAGATTTCTTGTGGAGACGCTTATGGAGTATCAGATCCCCTTTCAGATGCGGGATGCCCTGCCAAACCTGTATGAACACTGGATCTCCAGAAACGTTATTTCCTATATAAAGCTGGCCCAGGGCGACAGAAGCCGCCGGGAGTTTCTGCAGGTCATGAACCGGCCGAACCGCTATATATCCAGAGAAGCGCTAGATGATGCCACTGTGTCCTTTGAAGGCCTTCGCTGGTTTTACGAGGGGAAGGACTGGATGTGTGACAGGATCGACAAGCTGGAGGAAGACCTGACAACGCTGAAGCGCATGACACCCTACGGGGCAATCAATTATATCCGGTATGGGATTGGGTATGAGGAATATCTGAAGGATTATGCCTCTTACCGGAAGATCAAAGTGGATGACCTGTATGAAGTCTTGGAGGAGCTGGCAGAGAGTGCCAAAGGATATAAGAACTTTGGAGAATGGTTTGCGCATATTTCAGATTACACGGAAAAGCTGAAGGAGCAGGCAAAGAAGCAGGATATTGAGAAAAAAGGCGTCACAGTTTCCACGCTGCACAGCATCAAAGGACTGGAATTTGACAGGGTGTTTCTCATGGATGTAAATGAAGGGACGATTCCCTATCATAAAGCAGTTTCAGACAGCAGCATAGAGGAGGAGCGGCGGCTTTTCTATGTGGGTATGACAAGGGCAAGGAAAGAGCTTTACATACTTTATGCAAAGAGCAGGCACGATAAGGAGCTGGAAGTGTCCAGATTTCTTACGGAGAGCGGCCTTGTGCCGGAAAAGAAGGAGTAGAGGTTTTGGAAAAGATTTGGGTTTTTTACGGGAAGACAGAAGCTCTGACAGGCAGAGTAGAAGAGAGAGGGGAAAAAGGAAGGACAGAGACCCGGGCCGGACGGATGCTTCTCAAACATGCCTTGAAACAACTGTATGGGTTTTCCTTTCCGGAAGGGGAGGAGGGACTTGCACAGTTGGAGGGCATGCTGACAAAGGAACAAAACGGCAAGCCCTATTTACATGGCTACCCTGAGATCCATTTCAATATCAGCCATTCCGGGGAATACGCGGTCTGTGCCGCCGCAGGCATTCCGGTAGGCATTGACATCCAGGTCCGTCAGCCAGTGAGAGGAAAAAGGCTCCTGGAACGAACCATGAATGCCGGGGAACAGGAAGCGGTCAGAGATGCCGAGGACTCGGAAATGGCATTTGCAGTTTTCTGGGCACAAAAGGAGAGCTACCTCAAATGGAGCGGGGAGGGCATTACAAGGAACCTCTCCGAGCTTTCCATGGAGAATGCAGTCATGGAGGAAATTCCCATTGAAAAAGACTATGTCTGTCAGGTCTGCGCAGCAGTTCCTTTTCAATGGGAGACCATAAAATTACCGGCGTAACATTTCCTTACCTCACAGGTATTAAACAGCTGCATAGACAGAGCGTCTACTCTTTTCGGCTGCTTACCGCTGCGTGGACAGAGCGTCAATTTTTTTCAGTTCCTCTTCCGTAAACGGAGCACTTTTTTGTACGTTCAAATTATCAAGTATCTGTTCTGCTTTGGATGCACCAACAAGTACACTGGTCACCACACCATCTTTTAATACCCATTTAAGCGCCATCTGCGCAAGACTCTCCCCGCGCTGTGCGGCAATTTCGTTCAGACCGCGGATGCAGTCCAGGCGGTCTTCTGTGAGCTGGCCTGCATTTAAGAAGCGTCCGTCCGTGACCACCCGGCTGTCCGAGGGGATTCCTTTTAAGTAGCGGTCAGTGAGCATGCCCTGTGCCAGGGGGCTGAAGGAGATGATTCCTTTTTTCTCCTCTTCACATGCCTTTTTTAAACCATTATTTTCTATGGTGCGGTTGAAAATGTTATAGGAATTCTGGTTGATCACAAAGGGGCATTTCAGGTCCGTTAAGATGGCTGCCGCCTTTTTCATGGTTTCGCCGTCATAGTTGGAGAGTCCCACATAAAGGGCTTTTCCGCTTCTCACTGTCTGATCCAGGGCACCCATGGTTTCCTCAAGCGGCGTCTCCGGGTCCATTCTGTGATGGTAGAAGATATCCACATAATCAAGGCCCATGCGCAAGAGACTCTGGTCCAGACTGGCAGTCAGATATTTTTTGCTGCCCCAGTCACCGTAGGGACCCGGCCACATATCATAGCCTGCCTTGGTGCTGATGATCATTTCATCTCTGTAAGAGGAAAGGTTTTCCTTTACGATCCTTCCGAAATTTTTTTCCGCGCTTCCCGGTTCAGGGCCGTAATTGTTAGCCAGGTCAAAGTGGGTGATGCCGTTGTCAAAAGCGGTAAAGCAAAGTTTTTTCATATTCTCATATACCGCAGTGTCTCCAAAATTATGCCACAATCCCAAAGAGACTGCCGGAAGCTTTAAGCCGCTGTGTCCGCAGCGGTTGTATGTCATGGTATCATATCGTTTGTCATTTGCTCTGTACATAAGTGATCTCCTTTTCTAAGTTTCTTTGTATCGTTGTCTCTTTACAAAGTCTAACACTTCAAGTATACTTGAAGTCAATAAAAATCTTAACTTTGTCACATTTGCCCCAACTTCAGACTTCCACTTGCCGAAAATGAGGAGATTATGATGAAAACATACACAATAAGACAAGTATCCCAGATGTTTGACCTCCCTGCGTCCACCCTGAGATATTATGAGGAGATCCGGCTTTTGCCTGCTGTGGAAAAGACAGAGGCAAAGCAGCGGATCTATACGGAGGAGCATATAAACCGCCTGGGAGCCATCTGCTGTTTTAAGGAGACAGGAATGTCTATGGCACAGCTTTTGGAATTTTTTGCATACGAAGAGGAGGAGCGTGAGCATATCAATGAAATCCTTGCGCTTTTAAAAGAGCAGGAAGAGCATGTGGCAAAGCAGATAGAAAAGCTGAAGTCTGCGCAGAAGCAGATAAGCCGTAAACTGAGCTATTACAGTGATATTAAGGCCTCCATGGACAGTGGGAGTGACTGCCCGGACTGGGCGGACTATTGACATGGAGGTGCCAGTCGGTGATACGGCACTATGGCCAGGCGGTTCAAAACATATAGTTAGAGTGTGTTGATCTTTTTCTGGTCAAAGGCTTTTCGGTATTGTGTGGGGGTCATGCCCTCAAACTGCCGGAACAGCTTCATGAAATGTTTTTCATCAGTGAATCCGCACATGGAAGAAATCTGCCGGATAGTCAGGGAATGGCTGTTCAGCAGATTTTTTGATACGCTGATGCGTGTGCGGTTGATGTAGGTGACAAGGGGATAACCGGTGTACTGTTTGATCAGGGCGGACAGATAGGTGGGATGGTATCCGAATTTTTCCGCCAGGCCCCGGACTGTCAAAGGCTGGTCAAAATGACTCTGTATCCATTCTGTAATATCCTGCACAGAAGTTGGCAGCAGCTCCTGTCCGAAATGCTCTGCCAGCAGGTATTCACGGCTTATCTCCAGAAGGAGCAGATTCAGCGCGTGGCAGCAGCTCCGGGTCATCTGATAGCTGCTGCGTTTTGCCAGATCCAGAAGCTGGAGAAACAATAGCTGGGAGCGCTTTTCCGGAAGGATCTTACCGTGCTCCGGGAGAAATATCATTTCAGCAGAGAAGGGATCAAAGAGGCAACCGTCTTCTGTACGGAAATGATCTTTGCCAAAAGGGGACAGATTTTTTATGGAATCCGCGGGGCTGTCCGGCAGTGTAAAGTGTGTCCAGCAGTAGGAGAGATATCCCCGGGTGGGTTTATATCCGTAATGGGTACTTCCGGGGAAGAGGACAAAGAATTCACCGGGGCTGATATCATAAGCTCTGCCGTCCTGACAGATGTGCAGAGTTCCCTCCTGCACTAAGATCAGAACAAAGAAATCCAGTGTTCTGTGAAGGTGCACAAATCCGTTTTCACTTACAAGATTGCCGCAGGTCAGATATTCTGCCGGTTTTGAGGCATCACAAATACAATATAACATCTGGGATATGACCACCTTTTCTTTTGATTTATAAGTTGTTTCAAAAACTGTAAATGGTACAATGATTCTATGAGATAAAACCTGATAAACAAGGGAAAAGTCAGGAATTGATATGCTGCCGCAAAAGAAATTCCCTTCTTTTATGGTAGCACGAAGAATCTTGGAATTCAACGTTAAATTTAGGAGGTACAGCATGTTAGAAAAGAAAGTGAAAATGATGCCGCTTGGCGATGTTTCCATCCAGGATGATTTTTGGAAAGAGTATATGGAATTGGTGAGAAATCATGTGATCCCTTACCAGTGGGAAGCATTGAATGACAGGATCGAAGGGGCAGAGCCAAGTTACTGTATGCAGAATTTCCGCGTAGCCGCCGGGATGCAAGAGGGCAGGTTCCAGGGAATGGTATTCCAGGACAGTGATGCCTATAAGTGGCTGGAAGCGGTGGCCTACAGTCTGATGTGGCACCCGGACGAAGCGCTGGAGGCAACGGCAGACCAGGCTATTGAGATCATCAGCGCGGCACAGCAGCCGGATGGATATCTGGACACTTATTACATTTTGAACGGTCTGGAAAAGCGCTTTACAAACCTTATGGACCACCACGAGCTTTACTGCCTGGGACACATGGTGGAAGGAGCTGTGGCTTATTACAAGGCAACAGGAAAGAGAAAATTTTTAGACACGGCTGTGGGCTATGTGAATTGTGTCTATGAAAATATAGGAAACGCGCCGGGAAAGAAACCGGGATACCCAGGTCATGAGGTGGCTGAAATGGCACTTGTGGCACTTTATGAGGTGACAAAAGATCCCAAGCATCTGGAACTTGCAAAATATTTTATTGACCAGAGAGGGCAGGCACCCCTGTACTTTGCCGAGGAAAGGGAAAAGAACAAAAATGATTTCTTCTGGAAGGACAGCTACTTCCAGGATCAATACTATCAGGCAGGCAAACCGGTCCGTCAGCAGGACAGAGCGGAAGGCCATGCAGTCCGTGCCGTATATCTCTATACCGGAATGGCTGAGGTGGCAAGTGCAGTAAAGGACCAGGAATTGTTTGAGGCATGTCAGAGGATCTGGGACAATATTGTGGAAAAACAGATGTATGTAACTGGTTCCATCGGCTCTTCCCAGTACGGGGAGGCATTTACCTTTGACTATGATCTGCCCAATGACACAGTTTATGCGGAGACCTGTGCCGCTATCGGATTGATTTTCTTTGCCAGAAGAATGTTTGAAATAACCAAGGACAGCAGATATGCGGATGTGATGGAACGCTGCCTCTATAATGGGGTCATCAGCGGTATGTCTCTGGACGGTAAAAAATTCTTCTATGTAAATCCCCTGGAGGCTGTGCCGGAGGCATCTGAGAAGGATTATTACAAAAAACATGTGAAAGTGGAACGCCAGAAATGGTTTGGCTGTGCCTGCTGCCCGCCCAATGTAGCACGCCTTCTCTCCTCCATTGGCGGATATGCCTATGAATATAATGAAAAGGAATTTTTCATGAATCTGTTTATCGGCGGCAGTATGCATGCGGTTCTGGACGGGAAAGAGAATCAATTTAAAGTGGAGACAGATTATCCATGGAACGGTGACGTGAAAATACAGATTGAAAATGAGGAAGACACAGCATTTACATATGCCATCCGTGTGCCGGGCTGGTGCCGCAGCTATACGCTCAAACTCAATGGGGAAGCCGTAAGCTGCCCTGTGGAGAACGGGTATCTCCTTTTGGAGCGCTGCTGGAAAAATCAAGATGAGATTGTATTTTCCATGGAAATGCCGGTGGAACTGGTTGCCGCAAACCCGAGAGTCAGGGAAGATATTGGAAAAGTGGCAGTTATGCGCGGGCCTGTTGTGTATTGCCTGGAGGAGGCAGACAATGGCGATCAGCTTCAGGAATTATATCTGAATGAAAATCCGGAGTTTGCAGTAAAATACGAAAAAGACCTGTTAAAGGGTGTTGTGACCCTGACCACAGAGGGAAAACGTCTCTCAGAGGAAGAGTGGGATGAAAAGACACTTTACAAAACATACGCAGGTAGAAAATTTGAACCTCAGACACTGAAATTCATTCCCTATTATGCCTGGACAAACAGGACAGTGGGAGAGATGCTTGTATGGGTCAGAATCTGATTGCGGAAGACAAAAGATAGAACTTGATATGCTGAATAAAAATGCCGGATTTTGAGAGGGGGTTTTCTCTCACGATCCGGCGTTTTTTATATGTACAGTTCTTTTACGGAATATGCCTCCTGGTTTCCTCATCCAGCGCACTTCGTATTTCTTCAAGCAGCGCATCCTCTGTAAAATACGGTTTTCCGTACTGCAGATTGAATGCATAGTCAAAATCCGGGGGATTTTTTCCTATATTATGCTGGATTATAGTTTCAGCCTTATCCAGTGCTTTTACCAGACGGGATTCCGGTGTCCGGCCATCCTCATATTCCTGCCAGAGATCCATAAAAGATTTCTTTTGTCTATCGGGCAGCAGAGAGAATACCCGTTCGGCAGCCCGATGTTCTCCTTGATATTTTTGGGAGCTGTCAGAAAGAAGCGCCGCGGAGATATCTCCGTCATATATTTCACCTATATCGTGGATGAGACACATGAGCAGGGTTTTCCCCGCATCCAGCTCAGGGTAGTGTTCCAGCATTATGCCGGCAAAGAGTGCCAGGTGCCAGGTGTGCTCTGCCGTACTTTCTAAACAATGTTTTAAAACAGCTATAGAAAAAATAAATTTGGACTTGCAAAGATAGTATCAGCATAAGATAAGAAGGAAAAAAGGTCAACAGGAAATGTCCGCTGGCAAGATTTCATTGCGTATATATCCGGCAGAGAGAGATTGTGCCCGAAAGGACAGAGCAGTGATATATTTTTCGTATGAAATAGGGATTGTCCTCATATATTGTTTTAAAGAGGTGAGACAATGAGAGAAAGGGATATTATACGTTTATTTCCCCAAAAGATCAGGGCAGCCCTGGAGCACGCGGAGTTTGATATGGAACATCTGTATGAGATCCGGCTGAGGGTGAATGCGCCGCTGATCTTAATATACAAAGGGAATGAGTATTTTCTGACAAAAGACGGAAAACTGACCAAACAGATGCAGGGCGTCTGCCAGATTGAGGCAAAGGACCTGCGGGAGACCATGGAGTATGTGAGCAATTATTCCATGTACGCATTTGAGGAAGAGATCCGGCAGGGATTCATTACCATTCAGGGAGGCCACCGTGTGGGAATTGCCGGTAAAACGGTACTGGACGGAGCGAAGATCAAAAGCCTGAAATACATATCATATATAAATCTGAGACTTTCACACCAGATAAAAGGATGTGCCAGTCAGATACTTCCCTATGTGATCAGCAAAGGAAATGTCTGCCACACGCTGATCATTTCCCCGCCTATGTGCGGGAAGACCACTCTGCTGCGCGATCTGATACGCCAGGTCAGTGACGGCAACTCCTATCTGCCGGGTAAATCCGTGGGGGTGGTGGATGAGCGCTCGGAGATCGCGGGTTCCTATCAGGGGATTCCCCAAAATGATCTGGGAATCAGAACGGATATTCTGGACTGCTGTCCAAAGGCGGAGGGTATGATGATGCTGATCCGCTCCATGTCACCTGAGGTGGTGGCTGTGGATGAGCTGGGGGACTATGAGGATATTCACGCCATAGAATCCGTGATCCACTGCGGCTGTAAACTTTTTGCCACGGTCCACGGAAGCTCTATTGAGGATATCAAGAGGAAACCTCTGATGCAGCGCCTGGTGCAGGAGAAAATATTTGAGAGATATATTATTCTCCATAGCAAGGACAAGGCAGGGAAGGTGAAGGCTGTATTTGATGAGAGAGGCACCTGTCTGTTTGATGAAAAAAGGAGGAGAGGAACCCTATGCTGAAAGTGCTGGGAGTCTGTCTCGTGGTATTCTCCTGTACGGCTCTGGGTTTCGAGAGAAGCCTGAGGTTTACGAAAAGACTGGCGGGACTCAGGGAACTTCAGCGGATGGTCCTGCTCATAAAGGGCGAGATCAGTTACCGAAAGGAAGCACTTCCGGAGGCTCTTTTGCGGGCTGCGGGAAGACTGACTCCGCCATTTTCAGATTTTTTGAAAAATGTTGCACAGCGGGCGGATGCCTACGATGGTATCTTATTTGCCGATATTTTTATGCAGGAGGCGGAAAACGCGTTCAGAGACAGTGCACTTACAAAAGAGGATAAAGAGGAGCTAAGACAGTTGGGGCAGTATCTGGGATATCTGGATATCACCCAGCAGGAAAATGCCATGGCTTTGTTTCAGCAGGAATTGGAGAGGAAAATTCAGGCGGTCCAGGCCGAAATTCCTGTAAAAAAAAGACTTTATCAGAGTCTGGGAGTGCTGGGTGGGATTTTTCTTGCCATAACGCTTATCTGAGGAAGGCAGGGCGCACGGGACATGAGATCCAGCAGGAAGGGAGGAAAAAGAGTGGAGGTAACAATTTTATTCAAAATCGGTGCAGTGGGGATCCTGGTCTCTGTGCTGTGCCAGATTTTAAAACACAGCCAGCGGGAAGAACTGGCTTTTTTGACAAGCCTTGCCGGACTTTTACTGGTATTGTTCTGGGTGCTGCCCTACATCAACGATTTATTCCAGACCATACAGGAGTTATTTGCGCTGTAGAAGGAAAGGAGGGCTTTGAATGGAAGTGGTGAAAATCGTCATGCTGGGCATGACAGGAGTGGTGCTGGCACTGTTTTTAAAAGAGACAAAGCCAGAATACTCTCTGTATCTGAGCCTGGCAGTGGGAATCTGCATCTTTACCTTCATGGCGCAGAAGCTCTCCTACCTGCTGGACTCCGTACTGAAGATTCAGGAGTATGTGCCTGTGGACACAAAATATCTGACCATACTGCTGAAAATGATCGGAGCTGCCTATATCGGCCAGTTCTCTGCCAGCATCTGCAAAGATGCGGGATATGGGGCGATCGGGAACCAGATTGAGATATTTGTCAAGCTTTACATCATGGTATTGTCCATGCCGGTGCTTCTGGCACTTATGGAGGCCATCTACGGGTTTTTGGTATGAAAGGGGGGATCGGAAAAAGAGTCAGGGCAGCAGGGTGTGTGCTGGCAGTGCTGTTTCTGGTATTGTCTGCTGCAGTGGAGGTGAAAGCCTCTTTTTTTTCGGCAAACGCAGGACAAGAAGTCCTGAAAAACCAGCCGCAGGGGACAGCCTCACAGGATGAACAGCCAAAAGAGGAAGAGGATGAAAATGCAGCAGACAAAGGAAATAGGGATGAGACGGATCATACAAAAACGGCGGAAAATGAAGCGACAGAAAATGAAGAGGAAGTCCGCCGGGACGCCCAGAGCGCCACAGAGGAGAAGCTCATGGATGACATGGAGCTGGAGCAGATGCAGGATGCCGTCAACGAACTTCTGGGAGAAGAGAGCTTCAGCCTGGAGGATGCCCTGCACAAGATCTTAAGCGGAGAGAAGCTGTTCTCAAAAGAATATTTTATCTCTCTTGCAAAGAATCTGCTGTACAGCAATCTGGCGGCTGAGAGGGATACCATGATCCATGTGGTGCTGCTGGTGCTGCTGGCAGCGCTTTTTTCCAACTTTTCCAATGTGTTTAACAACGGCCAGATGGGGGAGATCAGTTTTTATATTGTATACATGCTTCTTCTTGTATCTTTGGTGCATTCCTTCGGTACACTCAGCATAGAGATAAGTGAGGGGCTGACAGGCTTTGTCACTTTTATGAAGGCATTGATGCCCTCCTACTTCCTGGCAGTCACTGCGGCCACGGGGAGTGCCACAGCTATGGTATTCTATGAGATCGTCCTGGTGTTGGTCTATGTGGTACAGGTTGTCTTTTTAAAAGGTGTCCTGCCGGGTATCCATATATACGTACTGCTGCAGCTTGTGAATTATCTGCACAGTGAGGACTTTCTTTCAAAAATGGCGGAACTTGTGAGGACTGTGGTGGAATGGGCCATGCGGACCTGCATTGCTGTTGTGATCGGAATGCAGATCATCCAGAACATGATAGGCCCTGCCATAGACACTCTCAAGCGGGATGTGATCGGCAAGACGGCGGCGGCCATCCCCGGCATCGGAAATGCCATAAACGGCGTGACAGAGGTAGCCCTCGGAACCGCTGTTCTGGTGAGGAACGGGCTGGGGGTGATCGGGATCATAGTCATTCTGTGTGTGGGCCTTCCGCCTGTCATCCGGCTGGGCATGACAACCCTGCTCTACAAACTGCTGGCCGCTGTGGTACAGCCCATATCTGACAAAAGAATGGTGGGAGCCTTGGCTACCATCGGAGACGGGTGTATGCTCCTGTTAAAGGTACTGCTCACAATGGAACTGCTGTTTTTGATCACCATTGCAGTGCTCACCATTTCTTTTATCGGGCATTAGCCGGAACAAGCCGGGGAGGAGGCAGGTAATATGACAGAGACACTTTACGGCTGGATGCGGAACCTGGCGTGTTACTTCATATTTTTATCCGCGGTGATGCATTTTCTGCCGGACAACAATTATAAAAAGTACATTCAGTTTTATATGGGACTGCTTCTGATACTCCTTCTGCTCTCGCCTGTCCTGGATTTTCTTCACCTGGAAAATAAGATTGATGCAGGGGTGAACCGATATGTGGAAGAGGAGGAGCGGGACAGGGAGGAATGGGAAAACTACGCGCGGGAAATAGAGGAAGAATACGGATGGAACAAGAAAGGTGAGAACACCGGGGAGACGGAGCAGCAGGAGGAAGACACCCTGCAGGAAGGAGCGGTGGAACCATGAAGCTAATTCCGGAAATGCTGAAAAAAGAGCAGATCGTGGTAGTGCTGCTGGCAGGCATCCTGCTGCTTATCATTGCCATGCCTGTGAAGAAAAAAGACACTGAGGAACAGACCGTGCAGAGCGCCCCGGCAAGTGAGACCAGTCAGAAGACCAATTATGAGGACCGGCTCCAGCAGCGGCTGAAAGAGGTGCTGGCTGAGGTGAAGGGAATCGGGAAGACGGATGTTTTCGTCACATTTGAGGATACAGGGGAGAGGGTGGTGGAAAAAGACGGCACGGACACGGTATATTCCAAGGATTCCAAAGGCAACCAGGAGCCATATTTGTCAAATGAGCGCTATCCCAAAATCAGCGGCGTTGTGGTTGTGGCGGAGGGAGGAGAAGATCCCCACGTAATTCAGAATATTCAGGAGGCAGTGCAGGCATTATTTCAGGTGGAAGCCCATAAAATTAAAGTAATGAAGATGGTGACTGGCCGCTGACGCCCAAAAACGGTCAGGCCGGACAGTTGCTAAAATGAATTAAAGGAGTAGCTCGCATGAAAAAAATCTTTAAGAAGAATCAGGTCATTATCACCGCGCTGGCAATCATGATTGCGGTTGCCGGGTACATCAATTATTCAGATAACCATCTGGGAATTGACAAGACACTGAAGAAAGCCAGCACAAGTACAGCGGATGATAAGAGCAAAGAGACAGCGGACGCAGACGGGATCGTGGAGGATATCGACAGCCTGGATTATGACTTAACAGACGAGTCCGCTTTACTTGAAGAGAATGCAGCGGCTGAAAACGGAGACACAAATACGCAGGACCAGAACGCGGCCCAGGATCAGAGTTCCTCATCCACAGACGGCACCACTACAGGGGAGGACGGAAACACTACGGACAACAATGCAGACAGCAAAGACGCATCCGCTGAGACACCGGGTGAGGCAGTGCTGACAGGGGCATCCAACTTTGTGGCACAGGCAAAGGTGAGCAGAGAACAGGTGCGTTCTGCCAACAAAGAGACCCTTCTTGAGATCATCAACAATGAAAATATCGGAGACGAGCAGAAACAGGAAGCCATTGCCTCCATGGTGAGGATGACAGACTTAGCAGAGCAGGAGGAAGCTGCGGAACTGCTTCTGGACGCAAAAGGATTTGAGAACGTGGTGGTGAATCTGACAAACGATTCCGCCGATGTGATCGTTCCCCAGGAGTACATGGCAGATGACAAGCGTGCCCAGATCGAGGACATCGTGAAACGGAAAACAAGCGTTCCGGTAGAGAATATTGTGATCACGCCAATGGATGACGGCTCCTCTGACGGGGAATGAGGAAGTCAGGAGAAAGTTTAAGAAGTCCTTGACACCATATTCCCGGTATACTAAAATGTTTTAAGCGTGTTAAAAGAATAAGGAGGTCCCTCAAGTGGCTGACTATACGAAAGAAATTACGAAAAGACGTACATTTGCGATCATATCCCATCCCGATGCCGGTAAAACGACCCTGACGGAAAAGTTCCTTCTATACGGAGGCGCCATCAATCTGGCGGGAAGTGTCAAGGGCAAGGCGACATCACGCCATGCGGTTTCCGACTGGATGGAAATTGAAAAAGAGAGAGGTATTTCTGTTACTTCCTCTGTGCTGCAGTTTAACTATGATGGTTATTGCATTAACATATTGGATACTCCGGGACATCAGGATTTCTCGGAAGACACATATCGTACCCTGATGGCAGCAGATTCTGCGGTCATGGTCATTGATGCCTCAAAAGGTGTGGAGGCACAGACCAGAAAGCTTTTTAAAGTCTGTGCCATGCGCCATATTCCTATTTTTACCTTTATCAACAAGCTGGATCGGGATGCCAACGATACCTTTGATCTGCTGGACGACATTGAGAAGGAACTGGGGATACCAACCTGCCCCATCAACTGGCCCATTGGTTCCGGCAAGAAGTTCAGAGGTGTGTATGACAGAGATACCAGGAAGGTGCTCACCTTCTCTGATACCATGAAAGGCACAAAAGAAGGTGCCCAGGAAGAAATCGGTGTGGACGAACCACGGCTTGACGAGGTGGTGGATGCGGAACAGAAGGAACAGCTTCTGGAAGAAATCGAACTGCTGGATGGTGCAAGTGCGGAATTTGACCAGGAGCTGGTCAACCAGGGAAGATTATCTCCCGTATTTTTCGGCTCCGCCCTCACCAACTTTGGTGTAGAGACATTTCTGGAGCATTTCCTGAAAATGACATCCTCACCTCTTCCAAGGACTGCGGATATTGGTGTCATTGACCCCATGAAGGAAGACTTCTCTGCCTTTGTTTTTAAGATCCAGGCAAATATGAACAAAAACCACAGGGACAGAATTGCGTTTATGCGTATCTGTTCCGGAAAATTTGACGCTTCCCAGGAAGTATTCCATGTCCAGGGAAATAAAAAGATGCGTCTGTCCCAGCCCCAGCAGATGATGGCATCAGACCGGCATGTGGTGGAGGAAGCCTACGCAGGTGACATTATCGGCGTCTTTGATCCGGGGATTTTTGCCATTGGCGATACTGTTTGCTCGCCGGGAAAAAAATATGCCTATGAGGGTATCCCCACCTTTGCGCCGGAGCATTTTGCAAGAGTTCGTCTTATGGACAGCATGAAGAGAAAACAGTTTGTCAAGGGCGTGAACCAGATCGCCCAGGAAGGTGCGATCCAGATTTTCCAGGAATTTATGGGAGGTATGGAGGAGATTATTGTGGGAGTTGTAGGTGTCCTGCAGTTTGATGTGCTGAAATACAGGCTGGAAAATGAGTATAATGTGGAGATACGCCTGGAGAGCCTGCCGTACGAACATATCCGCTGGATCGCCAACAAGGAATCGGTGGATATAGAAAAGCTGACAGGAACCTCAGACATGAAGAAAGTAAAAGATATGAGAGGAAATCCGTTGCTTCTGTTTGTCAATGCCTGGAGTGTTGGCATGACACTGGACAGAAACGAAGGTCTGGAGCTTGCGGAATTCAGCAGAAACTGATCATAAAGTTTGTATTGAAAAAAGAGTCCGGCGGGACTCTTTTTTAATTGCCTGTTTTCAAAGGTGTAAAAATACAGTATAATAATAAGGCAGCAGATCTGCTGTCGCTATTATATTTCGCCGGGAGTTTAATACCGGTGTGATATAAAAAGAACAGCAGGGTTTCGTCAAACAGGGAGGGGAGTGCACAAAGCGGGGAGTTATAAAATGGAATACCAAATAATTTACGGTAAAAGAACCACACTGGGGATCCAGATCACACCGGAAGGGAATGTGGTGGTCAGGGCACCGGAGCATTATCCCAAGCGGAAGATCAAGCAGTTTGTACGAATGAAAAAAGAATGGATACATAAAAAAGCAGAGGGCAGGAAGACAGATGCATGGTATATCAATGCCCTGCCATATCAGAAAGAGGAAAAGGCACAGTACCTGGATTCTGCTCTGGAAATCTTCGCCGTGAAGGCAGATTACTATGCGGCACTCATGGGGATTCCCTATGAACAGATCCAGGTCATGGAAAAATACGGACAGTGGGGAAGATGTACAAAAGACGGCAGGCTCTTTTTTAACTGGAGACTGATACTGGCACCGGAGGAGGTGCTGGATTATGTGGTCATCTCCACACTGGCCCGCGTGAAAAACTATCCTTTTTTGTCCGGCAGACTGGTGGAACAGGTTATGCCGGACTACCAGGTTTGGAAGCAATGGCTGAAGGAGCGCTCCATTTTGTTATGGAGCCGTGAGTGAGCCGTATATCCATGAGATCAAACCCTGCACATATCTTAGTAATTATTATCTTAATAGTTATCTGCTGAAAAGTGGAGGCAAAGCTGTCATAGAGCTTTGCCTCCACTGCTGTTTTACGGAGAACTTCTATTTTTTCTGTCTGGCGTGGAGGGAATGGATATCTATCCATTAAATTGCATGAAAATACATTTTATTGACGTTACGAAAATAATATTTTGAAATACAAACTAATAAATGCAGAATTAACAGAAAAATATAATGAAAATAAGCAAATTGCATTGACTATATTTAGCGGAATCTCTATAATAAAAGTGACAGTGCAGCGTGATAACAGGAGGTGAGAAGGCGTATGGGAGAAGCAAAGATCATTGCCGTAGCAGGAAAAGGAGGTGTGGGAAAGACATCGGTTTCCGCCATGATCGTCCGTATTCTGACACGGAAGTATCCGGATGCCAGGATACTGGCCATTGACGCGGACCCGGCTGTAGGACTTGCCACAGCACTGGGGGTTACTGTGGAGAGAACCATGGATGATATACGAAAGGCAATTGTTGAAAATGTACAGAAAGGTCAGAAAAAGGAGGCTGTGGAATGTCTGGGAGAGGCCAGAAATTTAATGTTTGATGCTCTGGAGGAGCAGGAGGGCTTTGCATTTCTGGCCATCGGTCGACCGGAGGCCGCAGGGTGCTACTGTGCGGTAAATGCGTATCTGAAAGAAGTCATCACCACAATGGCAGAGCAGTTTGACTTTGTGGTGATCGACGGTGAGGCGGGCATTGAACAGATCAACCGCCGTGTCATGGAGCGTGTGACCCATCTGATCCTGATCACAGACCCAAGCCAGAAAGGGCTGCAGGTGGTGAAAACCATAAAGAAGGTGGCAGATGAACTGGTTATGTATGAAGCCTGCGGTGTGCTGGTAAACCGTCTGCCGGATGTGAAAATGCTTAAGTTCCTGGATCTTGAGGAGATACCGTTTCTGGGAGCCGTGGGACAGGACAGCAGCCTTACGGAGTTTGATTTAAAGGGGGAGAATATTTTAAACCTGCCTGACAGTTCCCTGCTGGCAGCAGGTGTGAAGGAGGCACTTGAAAAACTGCATATTGTATGAGGAGGTGTGAACCGGGTGAAAGATTTAAAGCATTTGTTTTACTTTGAAAATCTGCTCCAGGAGGCAAACAATGAACTGGTGCAGCAGGCAAAAAAGGAGGGCAGACTGGCCATCGGATATACCTGTTTCCATATGCCGGAGGTTCTGTTAAATGTGGACCGCTGTTTTTCTCTCAGGATGAGAGCGCCCAGGACAGGTTCCCTGGAGATTGCCACATATTACATGTCAAACTACACCTGTGAGTATTGCCGTGCCCTTTTGGAGCGGGCAGTGGAGGGCGGATACAATTTCCTGGACGGCATCGCGGCGGTGGACGCCTGCGCTCAGATGAACCGTTCCATGGAGAATATTCTGGTGCAGAAGCTGATACCGGGTGACAAATTCTTTATGTCCCATGTGGATGTGCCCTATAAGGTGACAGAACACGGAGTGGAGCACCAGGCAGAACAGATCCGGACAAAAGTGTTCCGAAAGCTGGAGGAAAATTATGGAGTGGATACCTCGGATGAATCCATAAAAAAAGCCGTGGAAGAGCACAATGAGATCTGCCGTATCATTACAGAGATCGGGGAATACCGCAAGAGGGAAAATCCGCCAGTCACTGGTTACGAGTTCCATATCCTGAACCTGATCACATATGTCTGTCCGAAATATCTGATCCTGGACAGACTCCGTGAGACCCTGGAGGAGATACGGACCAGGGAACCGGATGAAAAAAAGAACTACAGGGCCAGAGTTGTCATTGCCGGAAGTGAGATTGACGATCCTGAATTTACAAAGCTGGTGGAGGAGGCAGGTGCCCTTGTGGTGGCAGACCGCTTCTGTTTCGGCTCCTTTCCGGGAAGACAGGAGATTCAGCTTGGGGAGGAAAAAGATGTATTAAAGGCTGTGTGCCGCAGATATATGGAGGACAGCCAGTGTGCCCGCTATATGAGCCATGAGAAGATCCAGGAAAGGCGGGATTTTGTGAGAAAGCTCTATGAGGATTACCATGCGGACGGCATCATCTATGAACAGTTAAAATTCTGCGACTACTGGGGCTATGAGAGGGCTTTGGTCAGCCATATCATGCAGGAGGAATATAAACTTCCGGTGCTGTCTGTGGACAGGCCTTACAGGGCAGGTTCCTCCGGACAGATGCGTACCAGGATACAGGCTTTTGTGGAACGGATGGAGATCAAGAAGATCCAGAACCGGAGAGGAGGCAGCCTCCATGGATAGAAAAATCGAAGAACTGCTGAAAAAAGGAAAAGAAATGAAAACGCAGGGACAGAAGGTCCTGAAAAAAGAGAAGAAAACCATCACCAGAGCCATTCATGCCTGGAAGGATATGGACCATCACAAGGGTGACGTCCATACCGGTGAGCTGACCACAGCATTCAGGGAGTGGAGAGGGGTAAAGGACACTGCCTACGACTTTGCAAAATGGCTGCAGGTGTGGGGGGATATGAGCCTCATGATCATGAAAAATCCAGTAGGCTCTGTAAAAGGGCTGTGGAAATACAGATGGTTCAGTTCCTATCTGCAGACGCCCATGTTTATTGATGCCCAGCTCGTAGGGCTTAGGGGGCCGCAGCTTCGCATCGCCAGGGAGCATATGAGGATGATCGTCCAGTTCTGTACCCGCCTGCTGGAAAATACCTTCAAGGCAGACGAGAATCTGAACGGGCCAAATGCCCTGAGTGACAAGATTGTACTTTTTGATGAGATGATGCCCATACATATCATGGCGGGCTTCCCCAATCTCATTGGCATGCCCTCCCAGATGGCACCTGTATACATCACTTCCCTTCTGGACCAGCAGATGCAGGTTCATTATCTGGATGAGACGGAAAACTACGGGCTTCCGGCAGATATCTGCCCTCTTCCCTCAGCGGAGGCCGGGTGCGGGATCGCGGGGGATTACCCCATATTTGGCAAATGCTATATAACCAGCAGTATGCCCTGCGACGGAAGTGTTATGACAAATATATTCCAGGACAGATATTTTAAGCTTCCCACTTATCCCCTGACGCTTCCGGTGCGTTACCTGGATGAACAGGCAGTGGACTACGCGGTGGAAGAGATCAAGGGAATGATCCATTTTATCGAGGAAAACACAGGGGAGACATTTGACTGGGATGCTTATTTTGAGGCCATGGAAAGGTACAATAAGGAGACAGAATATGAGCAGGAGAAGTGGGATGTGAATCAGACGGAATATCCTCAGATCACAGGTTCTATCCTGGCTGTTTACCGGGAACTCAGCTACATGGCAGACGCGGGCCGGGATCCCAGATTCCTGAAAACAGATGAGAGAGTGAACAAGATCATGATGAAGGCCTACAGGGAGAAGAGACCCTGTGCAAAAGAGATGCGGCACCGGGCTGTGGTATGGTCTTGTCCTGCTCACTATTATGCCAACTTCGGCAATTGGGCACAGCAGTGCTGGGGCATTAACGTGCTCATTGATATGGAGAGCATGATGTCCATGAAGTTTATTGATACAGAGGACAAAGAGGAGTCCTTAAAGGATATTGCGTGGACGTATGAGCGCATGGCCATGAGGAAGCATACCAACGGCGGCTATGCCAATGTGCTGGATGAGCTTTGGAAGGTCTGCGAGGAATTCCACGCGGATATGGTCCTTATGTACAGCCACATTTCCTGCAAGACCATGGCAGGGCTTCAGGGATTGTTTGACGACCAGGCAAGGGAACGGGGAATCCGTTTTATCTGGGTGGAACACGATCTGATGGACCCCAGAACGGTCTCTAGGCGCCATATGAGAGAATCTGTGAACCGTTATATGCGCACAGTCATGCATGAGGAACCCGTGGACCCGTCACTGGAAGATTTTGATGATGAGAAGGAATGGTAGATACCCGGGAAAAGGAGGTTGCAGGCAATGAAAAAATATTATGGAGGATGTGACGTTGGCTCCACCTATACCAAGTGTGTGATCCTGGATGAAGATGGAAACATAGCTGCCCACACAACGATAAAAAGTAAGATCAATCCATCGGAAAGCTCTGTGATCGCTATGGATGAAACCGTGAAACAGGTAGAAGAGCTGGACAGTCCCAAGGATCTGGCTTATCTGATCGGAACCGGCTACGGCAGAAATAAAGTGCCTTTTGCAGATGAAAACATTTCAGAGATAAGCTGTCATGCCATGGGGGTCCATGTGACGAACCCGAAGGTGAGCGCCATCATTGATATCGGCGGACAGGATGTGAAGGGCATCGCCATAGACACAGACGGAACGGTGAAAAACTTTGCCATGAATGACAAGTGTGCTGCCGGTACGGGAAGATTTTTTGAGACCATGGCAAATGCCTTTGAAATGTCACTGGAGGATTTTTCAAACCTGTCTTTAAGCGCCAAAAATGTCATTCCCATCACTGCCCAGTGCACAGTATTTGCGGAGAGTGAAGTGATCACACTGGTGGGTGAGGGAAAGGCCAGGGATGAGATTGCTGCGGGGATTGAGCTGGCCGTGGCTAAGAGATGCTTTGTCATGGCAAAGAAGGCCGGGGTCACGGACAGGATCACCCTGACCGGGGGCTGTGCCAAGAATGCAGGGCTTAAAAAGGCCATTGAGCATGTCCTGAAGGTGAAAGTCATAGATCTGGATGTGGATCCGCAGCTAATGGGCGCTCTGGGGGCAGCGGAATATGCCCGTCAGAAGGGAAGAAGATAAAGGAGGGATCTCTATGAAGAAAGAGAAGCACGGATGCATCCTGAAAAAGATACTGGCAGTAAGCGGAATCGCAGCCGTTTTGTTATTCATCATTTATATCTTTAATCTGGATGTGAAGCTTATTGGATTTGTCTACAAGCTGCTGGGAAAACATTATGATGATATGGACAGGGAGAGAAAACTTTAATGAACATACAGGACCAGATCATACGGGATACCCGTTCTCTGATTAAGAATATCCCGCCGGTCTGTTTTCCCTATGACTCCCAAAACTGCGCGCCAGCCCGGAAGGACAGCCAGGTGCTGCTTTTGAAAGAGACGGCATTTGAGCTTGGAGGCAGAGAGAGAAAAAGTGCGGCGTACACCTGCGTCTCCTCAGCTCCGGGTATCGTGGGGGAGAATGCCACTCTGCTTTACGGGCCGGATCTGGGGCAGATCAAAGGCCCTCTCTCCTATGCCAGGATCACATTTGCAGAGACAGAAGACATTGGGGAAGACGACAGGGCATATCACATCTGCAAGGATATAGACCTGATAAAATACAGCGTCTTCCCGGAAGGATTTATGGTGAGGGCTTCCTCCATGGAAGCGCGGGAGCAGGTGCGGGTAGGAAAAAAGGCTGTGAAGGATGGACTGTCCTTTGCGCAGATAGGAAATCTGTTTATCAGGAAATATTTGGAATATCCTAAAGTGAGAGCTGTGCAGGTTCTTTTCATAACCGGGGAGACTGCAGATTTCAAAGGGCTTGGCCGGCTGGCAGAGAAAAATAAAATGATAACAAAGGCACTGAATAAAATCATGGAAAAGGCAGACAAGGAGTGCAGCACCTGTGGATTAAAGGAAATCTGTGATGAGGTGGAAGGACTTCGGAAGATGCATTTTCAGAACAGAAAGAGGTGACACGTTTGAAAACAGATAAGATCGTTCAGAAGCTGGTAGACAGCTACGGGAGCTGGGTGCAGGAGGAAAAAGAAAACTGTCCCGGTCATTGTGCTGTCATGAGTAAAGAGCTTTACCCCTATGACGCAATTTTTTCACCTATTCGGGTCAACCGCATCACACTGAAAAACAGGGTGGTCATGGCACCTATGGGAAACCTGAACATGTGTGAGGAGAACGGGCGGCCCAGTGACAAGATGCTCCAGTATTTCTTTGCCAGGGCAAAAGGCGGCACCGGTCTTCTCACAACAGGACTGATCCCCATCAGCCACGGTATTGACAATACAGTGACAGAGCCGGGGAAGTTGAGTTTTTTCCCGAGGATCGACAGAAGCCGGACTGTTTTTTCGGGATGGAGGGATCTGGCACAGGGTGTCCATGCGTACGGAAGCCGCATTTTCATCCAGCTCACCCCGGGACTCGGAAGAGTGGGACCGCCTCAGTGTGTCATCAATGAGATGAAGCTCCCCTGTTCGGCATCCCTGAATCCCAACTTTTACATCCCGGAGCTTCCCTGTCTGCCGCTTACGGATCTGGCCCTTCACAAGATCATAAAAAATGGTGGACAGGCGGCATCCGACGCAAAGACGGCAGGCCTTGATGGTGTCTATCTGCACGGGCATGAGGGATATCTGCTGGACCAGCTCACGAACCCGGCCTTCAACAGAAGAAAAGCGGGAAGATACGCCTACTGGCAAAACTTTGGCCTGGACTTGGTACGGGAGATCAGAAAGCGGGTGGGGGACAGCTATCCCATCATGTACAGGATCGATCTGTCCCTGGCTCTCAATGAGACCTACAAAGAGCGGATGGAGAGTGTGAGATCCCTGAAGAAATTTACAAACGGCAGAACCATCTATGACACCCTGCGCTATATGGAAAACCTGGTAAAAGCAGGCGTAGATATGTTTGATGTGGATCTGGGCTGCTATGATAACTGGTGGCTGCCTCATCCCCCGGCAGGTATGCCGGCAGGCTGCTTCCTGGATATTTCCAGGATCGCAAAGAAATATTTCAAGACCAGGGAAGTAAAGACCAATGCCGGTCTGGAAGTGCCTGTTGTGGCGGTGGGCAAACTGGGATATCCGGATTTGGCGGAGAAGGCCATAAGAGACGGTATGTGTGATCTTGTCATGCTGGGCCGGCCCCTTCTGGCTGACCCGGACTGGTGCAGAAAGGCATATGCCGGAGAGGTGGAGAGAATCCGTCCCTGCATCGGATGCCAGGAGGGCTGTATCAACGAGTTTGTGGAGGGCGGCCATCCTCAATGCGCAGTGAACCCCAGAACCGGGTTTGAGGATGTGATCCCCGAGACACTGCCGAGAGCGGAGAACACAAAGAAGATCGCAGTTGTGGGAGCTGGTCCCTCAGGCATGCAGTTTGCCCTGACCGCTTCTGCCCGGGGACATCAGGTGACACTGATTGAGCGGGAAAAAATACTCGGCGGCAAGGTGGTACCCGGCAGCAGACCAAAGATCAAATTTGATTTTAAGAATTATCTGGAGTACCTCATAAGAGAGGTACATCTGGCAGAGGAAAAAGGCGGTCTTACCGTGTGCACCGGTGTAGAGGCAGACACCCAATGGCTGAAAGAGCAAAACTTTGATGCCATTGTCTATAATATCGGAACCACCAGTGTAGTACCCAAAATCCCAGGTGTGGACCAGGCAGACTGGGTACAGGCCACAGACCTTCTCTGCGAGCCGGAGAAACTGGGAAAAGCAAAGAAAACCGTAGTCATCGGCGGCGGCGTTGTAGGATGCGAGACAGCATACTGGCTCAAATACGAAAAAGGATGCGACGTGACAGTGGTGGAGATGTTGCCCTACATTATGAGCGGCGCCTGCACAGCCAACCGATACCATTTGATCCACTACATGGAAAAAGCCGGTGTACAGCTTCTAAACTGCGCAAAAGTGACAGGCTTTACAAAAGGCAGTGTCCAGATCGAAAAAAACATTTCAAAAGGCGTACCGGACCCCTACAACACCTGGCAGCCCCAACTGCCTGAGAACATAGCCAACCCCCTGGCCAAAAAGATCGGACCCGAGACAGAAAACCAGGAACTTCCCGCCGATCTGGTAATATTCGCCATGGGCGGAAGACCGGATGAAAGCCTATACCTGGAAGGCCTAAGACTACATGCAGCCAAAGAACTCTACAACATCGGTGACAGCTTCTCTGGCGGAAGAGTACTTGAAGCATCCCGCGCTGCATACCGTTTGGCAAGGGGAATTTAAGCGGTAATATTTTGGCAGGAGGGACGGGATGGCGGGGGAGGCTGGTGTCCTCTTATGGCAGCCAGCTTCGTTCCCCTTCAACTAATCACTAACTTCGACTAAGACGCTCAGTAAAGACTTCGCGCCAAGTCTCCGTAAGTGATGGATTTTCAGGCTCACTGACGCAATGTCTGCCATAAGAGGACACCAGCCTTCCCCGCCATCCCTGGTTTTCCTTGCCGAAAGGTGATGAAAGAACAAGAAAGCCAGACAGTTGTGAACAGCCAAATATCCCACAAACTGTGACGCACAGCTTGCCAAAAGTAATTTCCATCCTCTTCCGTCCGCCTTCATCCACCCTCCGTCCGCCCTCACCAAAAAAAAATCTCTTTTAATTTCCGCAGGAATTTGGTATAATAACAACCAGGAGATTTTCCTATAGGAGGTTGAAACTATGGCGGAAGACAGAAATACGTATAAGATACATGATAACGGTTCCCTGGGTGAAGTGCAGATTGCTGACGAAGTAGTCGCCATCATTGCGGGACTGGCTGCTACAGAGGTTGACGGTGTCGGCTCCATGGCAGGGAATATCACCAATGAACTGGTAGGCAAACTGGGCATGAAGAATCTTTCCAAGGGCGTCAAAGTGGACGTGCTTGAGGATGTTGTATGTGTAGATTTGGCTCTGAATATTGAGTATGGTTTCAATATCCTGGAAACCAGCAAAAAAGTGCAGGAGCGTGTAAAGTCTGCAATTGAAAATATGACAGGTCTGAACGTTTCCGATGTAAATGTGCGGATTGCCAGTGTGGAGATGGAAAAGACCAAATAAGGTGAAAGCCGTTAAGTACCCTGACAAGTGAAGCACAGCATTTTAGAAAAGAAAAATGAAAAGGTGTCTTTTACAAAAAGGGCACCTTTTCTTTATAGAGGCCCCGTAACTGTTTCATACCTTTACAGTTATGAGGAACTGCATCAATTACGAGGATTGCATCAATTACAAACACAAACGGAGGATTACCATGGGTAGAAGAGAAATGAGGGAGCATATTTTCAAGCTCCTGTTTTTGAGAGAATTTAATCAGTCGGAGGAGATGCCTGAGCAGATTCGGATGTATTTTGAATCACTGGAGGAACTGGCCCCCATGAATGAGGCCTATATGCAGAACAAATACGAAAAGATTCTGGAGCGTCTTGCCGAGATTGACGGTATTTTGAATCAGTCATCCTCCGGATGGAAAGTGAGCCGTATGAGTAAGGTAGATGTAAATATTCTGCGACTTGCTGTTTATGAGATGAAATATGATGAGGACGTGCCTGTAAAGGTGGCGATCAATGAGGCGGTGGAGCTGGCCAAAAAATTCGGCGGTGATGATTCCTCTTCATTTGTCAATGGTATTTTAGGAAAGATCGCCAAGGAGCTGTCATGAACAGTGTCTACTCTGTAGGACAGGTGAACACCTACATTAAAAATATGTTCACACAGGATTTCCTTTTAAATAAGATCTATATAAAAGGGGAAGTATCCAATTGTAAATACCACACCTCCGGTCATATATACTTTTCCCTGAAGGATGAGACAGGAGCCATGGCCTGCGTGATGTTTGCAGGGTCCAGAAAAGGCCTGGCGTTTCAGATGAAAAACGGGGACAAGGTGATCGTGGGCGGCAGTGTGAATGTATACGAAAGAGACGGAAAATATCAGCTCTACGCAAAAGAGATCACCCTGGAAGGGGCAGGACTTTTATACGAGCGCTACCTGGCTCTGAAGCGTGAACTGGAAGAGATGGGCATGTTTGTCCAGGATTATAAGCAGCCCATACCAAAGCACATCCGAACTCTGGGGGTGGTCACAGCGCCCACAGGAGCAGCTGTGCAGGATATCAGGAATGTGGCCGGCAGAAGAAATCCATACGTGCAGATCATCCTCTACCCTGCCCTTGTACAGGGGGAAGGCGCAAAGGAGAGCATTGTAAAGGGAATCCAAATGCTGGATGACTACGGGGTGGATGTGATGATCGTGGGAAGAGGCGGAGGCTCCATTGAGGACTTGTGGGCCTTTAACGAGGAGGAAGTGGCGAGGGCCATTTTCAACTGTAAGACGCCAGTGATCTCAGCCGTGGGACATGAGACGGACACCACCATCGCAGATCTTGTGGCGGATCTGCGGGCACCTACGCCATCTGCGGCGGCAGAGCTGGCAGTGGGCGATGTGCGTATGCTTTTTAAGACATTTGAAGACTACAGGGCAAAGCTTTCAAGGAGTGTGGAGAACAGAGTTCTGCTTCTTGGCCAGCATCTTCGTCTGTATCAGAATAAGCTCCGGTTCTTAAGTCCGGAGAATCAGATACGGGAAAAACGCCGGTATCTGATGGATTTGGAGGACAAGATGGAGGCAGCCATGAAGAATCAGATTTATATGGCGAGAAGAAGCCTGGACATCTACATTGAGAGGATGAAAGGACTGTCACCTCTTGAAAAGCTGAATCAGGGATTTTCCTATGTGGAGAATACAGAACACCACGCAGTGACCAGCATAGAGCAGGTAAAGGCCGACGATACTCTGTATATCCAGGTAAGCGACGGCTGTATCGCCGCGGATGTTTCCTATACGCAGGCTTTAGGCAGAGGCAGACAAACCGGTTTTGAGGAGGTGTGATATTTGGCGGCAAAAAAAGAAGCAGAAGAAAAGACCATAGAAGAATCCCTAAAAGAACTGGATAGCATTGTGGAGAAACTGGAGAGCAGGGAGATTTCCCTGGAAGACTCCTTTACCATGTACCAGCAGGGCATGGAGCTTTTGAAGCAGTGCAGCAATAAAATCGATACTGTGGAAAAAAAGATGCTCAAGATGAATGAGAATGGTGAGTTAAGTGAATTTTAAAGAAGAGTTACAGAAGAGAACAGATTTGGCGGAAAAGGTCATCAGAAAATATCTGCCCCAGGAGTCAGGATTTTCAAAAAATATGGCAGAGGCTGTGAACTACAGTATGCTGGCAGGGGGAAAGCGTCTGCGCCCCGTTTTTATGTATGAGACGTACCGTATGCTGGGAGGCAGTAAAGAACTGGTGGAGCCGTTTATGGCAGCCATGGAGATGGTGCATACACACTCCCTGATCCACGATGACCTTCCGGCTCTTGACAATGACCAGTACCGCAGGGGAAGGAAGACAACACATGTGGTCTACGGGGAATCGGCGGCCATACTGGCAGGGGATGCCCTGCTGAATTATGCCTATGAGACAGCGTTTACCGCTTTTGATATGGATTGTGCATGGGAAGAGTCCATGCAGATGAGGATTGCCAAGGCCCTTAAGATCCTGGGCAGGAAAACCGGCATTCACGGAATGCTGGGAGGCCAGGGCGTGGACGTGGAAAACGACGGAAAACCCCTCTCCAGGGAAATGCTCGACTATATTTATGAGAATAAGACATCGGCCCTCATCGAATGCGCCATGATGATTGGCGCTGTGCTGGCAGGGGCATCGAAAGAGGAGACAGGAAAAATTGAACAGGCGGCAAGCCGTATCGGTATTGCTTTCCAGATCCAGGACGATATCCTGGATGTGACAGGCAGCACCAAGGAGCTTGGAAAAGCCGTGGGCAGCGACGAGAAAAACCATAAAACCACATATGTGACCCTGGAAGGAATTGAAAAAGCGGGAGAGAAGGTCAGGATTCTGACAGATGAAGCCATTGGGCTTTTGCAGGAGCTTCCCGGAGAAAAAGAGTTTCTCACAGAATTGCTGATCTCACTTTGCACCCGCAGAAAATAGAGGTGCAGTAAGAAATGCTGTTAGAGCAGATAAAAAAAGAAAACGATATCAAGAAGATTCCACCTGAGAATTTCCCGCAGCTTGCACAGGAGATCAGGGAATTTCTGCTGGAACATTTAAGCAGAACAGGAGGACATCTGGCTTCCAATCTGGGGGCTGTGGAGCTGACAATGGCTCTGCACTATGTCTTTGATCTGCCGAAGGACAAGATCATCTGGGATGTGGGACACCAGTCCTATACCCATAAGATCCTGACCGGGCGGAAGGAAGGCTTTGATGAACTTAGAAAATTTGGCGGACTCAGCGGTTTTCCCAAGCGGTCGGAAAGCTCATGTGACGCTTACGATACAGGACACAGTTCCACATCCATTTCAGCAGGGGTGGGCTATGTCAGTGCCCGGGATTTAAAACATGAGGATTACCGGGTGGTGTCTGTGATCGGGGACGGCGCCCTGACAGGGGGTCTGGCTTATGAAGCCCTCAACAACGCGGCACAGTTAAAAAAGAATTTTATTATTGTCCTCAATGATAATGAAATGTCCATTTCTGAGAATGTGGGCGGCATCTCCCAGTACCTGAGCAACCTGCGCACTGCAGATTACTACACAGGACTGAAGACGGAGGTGAAACGTACTCTGAACAAGGTGCCGGGGATCGGGCCTGCCATGGTACAGAGGATACACAAGACAAAGGACAGTATCAAACAGCTCATCATTCCTGGCATGTTCTTTGAGGATATGGGAATCAAATACCTGGGACCCATCAGCGGCCATGACTGCGGCCGTATGATCCAGGTGTTCAATGAGGCCAGGAAAGTGGAAGGTCCTGTACTGGTCCACGTTCTGACAGAGAAAGGCAGAGGGTATGAACCTGCCATGCGCCATCCGGCCAGGTTCCACGGCACAGCGGCCTTTGATCTGGAACACGGTATTCCCCTGGCAAACAGCGGGAAGGCCAATTACACAGATATATTTTCTACGGTCATGAGAAAATTCGGCGACAGGGAGGAGCGTGTGGTAGCTGTCACAGCGGCCATGCCGGACGGCACAGGGCTGAAACGCTTCCGCAATATGTTCCCGGAGCGCTTTTTTGATGTGGGGATTGCAGAGGAACACGCTGTGACGTTTGCGGCAGGCCTTGCTCTTGGGGGAATGATCCCTGTGGTAGCGGTCTATTCCTCTTTTCTTCAAAGAGCAATGGACCAGGTCATCGAAGACGTATGTCTCCAGAATCTGCACGTGGTATTTGCTGTGGACCGGGCAGGCATTGTGGGAAGTGACGGGGAGACGCATCAGGGATGTTTTGACTTATCCTATCTCTCTATGATCCCCAATATGACAGTGATGGCTCCGAAAAATAAATGGGAGCTTTCCGATATGATGAAATTCGCAGTGCGCCACAATGGTCCCATTGCAGTCCGTTATCCCCGGGGAACAGCCTACGACGGTCTGGAGGAGTACAGGGAACCCATGGTGTACGGTAAAAGTGAGATGATCTTTCAGGGCCGGGACATTGCCCTGCTTCCCCTTGGCAGTATGGTCAGGACAGCAGAGGAAGTATACAGAATGCTGAAAGAGGATGGGAAGACACCCACCCTGGTAAATGCCAGATTTGTGAAGCCTCTTGATACCGGGATGTTGGACAGCCTGGCAGAGGAACACAAAGTGATCGTGACCATGGAGGAAAACGTAAGATCAGGAGGTTTCGGCAGCGCTGTGCTCTCCTATATGCATGAGAATCATCCCGGAGTGAAAGTGGAGATCGTGGCTGTTCCGGATGTGTTTATCTCCCACGGCAATCCGGAGGTACTGAAAAAAGAAGTGGGCATCGATGCTCTGTCTATATACAAGAAGATCAAGGAGGCATACGAAGGATGAAAGAGCGTCTGGATGTAATGCTGGTAAAACAGGGGCTTGCACCTTCCAGAGAGAAGGCAAAAGCCATTATTATGTCAGGAAATGTCTATGTGGATAACCAGAAAGAGGACAAGGCAGGCTCTATGTTTGCCGATACAGTGAAGATAGAAGTCAGGGGCAGTACGCTGAAATATGTGAGCAGAGGAGGCCTGAAGCTTGAAAAAGCCATGGACCGCTTCGGCGTCACGTTGGAAGGAAAAGTGTGCATGGATGTAGGCTCCTCCACAGGTGGGTTTACAGACTGCATGCTTCAAAACGGCGCTGTGAAAGTCTATGCTATTGATGTGGGGCACGGACAGCTTGACTGGAAACTGAGAAATGATGAGCGGGTGGTCTGCATGGAGCGGACCAATATCCGGTATGTAGTGCCTGAGGATTTGGAAGAGAGAGCCGGATTTTCGTCTATAGACGTATCCTTTATCTCACTGACAAAGGTGCTCCTGCCTGTCCGGGAGCTGCTCCTGGAAGGCGGCGAGATCGTCTGCCTGATCAAACCCCAGTTTGAGGCTGGAAGAGAAAAGGTGGGCAAAAAAGGCGTGGTCAGAAATCCGCAGGTGCACGAAGAGGTCATAGAAAAAGTGATGGAGTATGCGAAAAGTATTGGATTTGCTGCCCTGCACCTGGAGTTTTCACCGATCAAAGGCCCGGAAGGCAATATTGAGTACCTTTTGCACTTAAAGAAAAAAGATGGAGAAGAGCCAGCAGAAGATGCCGCTCTGGACGTTCATACAGTGGTAAGCGAGGCGCACAGAGAGCTGGACAAATAGACAAATGGAAAATTTTTTTATCATTGCCAACTGTGAAAAAGACGAAGGACTGAAAATTTCCAGAAAGGCGGAGGCATATCTCAAAAGCAAGGGAAAAATGTGCACCATCGGGGCAGAGAAATCCTGTGAGAGAGATGCCGACAATCATTATACAGATGCGTCTACCATTCCGGAAGGGGTGGAATGTGTTATTGTCCTGGGCGGGGACGGCACGCTTCTCCATGCGGCCAGGGATGTGGTGGACCGTCAGATCCCTCTTCTGGGCATTAATCTGGGAACCTTGGGTTATCTGGCGGAGATTGACCATTCCAGTATCGAGTCGGCCCTGAATCACCTCATGCTTGACGAGTATACCATCGAAAAGCGGATGATGTTAAGCGGAAGGGTCTATCATCAGGGAGAGCTTATGGCTGAGGATGTGGCACTCAATGATATTGTGATCGGAAGGGAAGGACCTCTTCGGGTGACACGTTTTCATAATTTTGTAAACGGGGAGTTCCTGAATTCCTATACAGCAGACGGGATCATTATTTCCACGGCAACGGGTTCCACGGGTTACAGCCTTTCCGCAGGAGGACCTATTGTATCACCGGAGACGAATATTCTGATCATGACACCGGTGGCACCCCATACCCTGAACACGAGAAGTGTGATCTTTCCGGCGGATGATGAGATCACCGTGGAGATCGGCGAGGGAAGGCAGAAAGGCATGGCGCGGGCGGTTGCCTCCTTTGACGGGGATACCAATGTGATCATGACAACAGGCGACAGGATCGTGATCAGGCGTTCCGTCAGGGATACCCAGATCGTGAAGATCAGCAATATCAGTTTTCTGGAAGTGCTGCGGCGGAAAATGAAAAATTGACAGCGGATTTACAGTTGCGGGCAAAAATCCATACAAGGAGGGAATCATGAAAATTGCCAGACATTCTAAAATCATAGATTTGATCAATCAGTATGACATCGAGACACAGGAAGAACTGGCTGCGAAACTGCAGGAGGCCGGCTTTGCGGTGACGCAGGCCACTGTTTCACGGGATATCCGGGAGCTGAAGCTGATGAAGATCGCCAGGCCGGACGGCGGCTCCAGATATACGGTCATGGGACAGAGGGACAGCCAGAACAGTGAAAAGTACATAAGGGTTCTCAAGGATGCCTTTCTATCCATGGAGATGGCGCAGAATATTCTGGTGATCAAAACGGTTTCCGGTATGGCAAATGCAGCAGGTGCGGCTCTTGACAATATGAATTACAGTGAAGTGGTGGGCTGTATTGCAGGAGATGATACCATTGCCTGCATCAACAGAAGTACAGACGATACGATCATTTTAATGGATAAAATAAAAAAAATCATCAATGCTTATGAAGAGAGTACAAGGTAGAGAGTATGCTGGTACATTTACATGTAAAAAATCTGGCGCTGATCGATGAAATAGAAGTGGATTTTGCGGAAGGCCTGAACATTCTCACAGGTGAGACAGGTGCAGGTAAATCCGTACTCATCGGCTCGGTCAATCTGGCACTGGGACAGAAAGCTTCCAGGGAAATGATACGGGAAGGCGCCGAATTTGCTTTTGTGGAGCTGGTTTTTGAAGTGAATGAAAAAACAGCGTCACATTTAAAGGCTATGGATATTTTTCCTGAGGATGGGCAGATTATAATCAGCAGGAAAATTACCGGGAGCAGAAGTATATGCAAGATCAATGGTGAAACCTGTACGGTATCCGCGGTAAAAGAAGCCGCGTCCTATCTGCTTGATATTCACGGTCAGCACGAACATCAATCCCTATTATATCCGGAAAAACAAATGGATATTCTGGATGCGTACGGCAGAGAGGATATTTTGTCCGGCAGGGAGATTGTGGGCAGGCTTTACAGGGAATATGCGGATCTGAAAAAAGAGTTGTCCACCTACCAGCTTGACCGGGAACAGCGGAAGCGGGAGATGGATTTTCTTGCATTTGAGATTGGTGAGATAGAGGATGCCCGGCTGACGGAAGGCGAGGATGAAACGCTGGAGACAGAATACCGCCGCCTGATCAACGGCAAAAAAATCACAGAGGCACTGAACGAGATATATGAGCAGACCGGATATGAAAGGGATGGAAGCGCGGACAGGATCGGAAGAGCTGTGCGCCGTCTGGCCCAGGTGACAGAGTTTGATGAGAACTTGTCCGGACTGTATGCGTCCCTGAATGATGTGGATGCACTTTTAAGCGATTTTAACAGGGAGTTGTCCTCCTATTTAAACGACTTTTCCTTTTCTCAGGAAGAATTTCTGCAGCTTGAGGAGAGGCTGAATCTTGTGAATCATCTCAAGGCAAAATACGGAAAAACTATTTCTGAGATCTTTTCTTATAAAGAAGAGAAGGAGAAGGAGCTGGAACGTCTCCGGAATTTTGAGCTTTACAGGGAACGTCTAAAAAAAGAGCTGTCTGAAAAAGCAGAAGAGCTTACGCAGAAGAGCAATGACTTAACAAAGGCCAGGAAAACCTGGGCGGAAAAGCTGGAATGCGAGATCACCCAGGCACTGAAGGATCTGAACTTCCTTGAAGTGGAATTCAGGATAGACTTTATAAGACGTGAGTCCTTCGGAGAAAATGGTGTAGACCGTATCTGCTTTATGATCTCCACCAATCCCGGTGAGCCGGTAAAAGATCTGACAAAAGTGGTGTCAGGCGGTGAGCTTTCCAGGATCATGCTTGCCATTAAGACCATATTGGCTGACAGGGACGAGAAGGAAACCCTGATCTTCGATGAAATTGACACGGGGATCAGCGGCAGAACTGCTTGGAAAGTGTCAGAAAAGATGGCGGTCATCGGAAGACAGCATCAGGTGCTGTGCATCACCCATCTGCCCCAGATCGCGGCCCAGGCGGATTTCCATTTCCTTATTGAAAAAAAAGTGGAAAACCAGGGGACACGGACCATCATTAAAAAGCTGGGAGAACAGGATTCTGTGAGGGAACTTGCAAGGATGCTGGGCGGTGACAGGATAACAGATGCCGTATTATCCAATGCTTCTGAAATGAAAGATTTGGCACGTCAACAAAAAAATACAAGATTGAAATAGATGAATCATCACATACTAAAAAGGGTACACAAGAGTGTATCCTTTTTTCTTTTAAAAAAAATTATGAAAGGATGTGATTTTTTGTCGAAAAAGCGTAATTATCGGCGCCTTCTTTTCGTATTCTTAATAGCAGATATTATTGCAGCCGGCACAATGGGATATAAGGAGGTTAAAAACTCCATACCGGATACACTGTATGTCCGCTCAGGAAATGAGGATGGTATCAGCAAAATGCTGGATAATCCCCTGGTCACTTACCCGGAGACCCTGAACGTGGCAGACAGCGGCACCTACCGGATACCATGCAGCCTGCTGGGAGTAGTTCCGCTGAAGGATGTGAAAGTTGAGACTGTAGAGGACAAATGGGTATCTGTGTGCGGCATGCCCATAGGCCTTTATATGGACACAGAAGGAGTTTTGATCGTTGATACAGGGGAAATCATAGGAAGCGATGGAATTCCCTGTGAGCCGGCCGCTAACATTGCCAAATCAGGGGATTACATCCTGCAGGTTGACGGGGAAGCTGTGACTTCCAAAAAAGATCTGATCTCCAGGATCCACGACTGTGACGGAAAGCCTGTCACCCTTCTTGTAAAACGCGGGGAAGAGGAAGTGCCTATCTCCATTGATCCCGTTTTAGGTGAAGACCAGAAATATAAGTTGGGAATCTGGGTCAGGGACAACACCCAGGGTATCGGTACGCTGACCTATGTGGAGGAGGACGGAAGCTATGGGGCACTGGGTCATGGGATCAGTGACACAGACACAGGGGAACTTCTGGATATCTCCGGCGGAGAATTGTATCAGGCACAGATCGTATCCGTACTAAAAGGCACAAAAGGCAATCCGGGGGAACTTTCAGGCTATATTGATTACGATGACAGCAAAAAGATAGGGACAATTGATGTCAACACAGAAAAAGGAATCTTCGGTTCCGTCAATGATGGATGCATGTATAAGCTCCCCCTGACCTCCATGGAAGTGGGCTACAAACAGGAGGTAGAGACCGGGGAGGCCCAGATCCTGGCGGATTTGGAAGGTGAAGTGAAAGCCTATCAAGTAAATATCACAGATATTTACAGAGACCAGGCGGATACAAACAAAGCTTTTGCCATACAGGTGACCGATCCCGAGCTTCTTGCGGCAACCGGAGGAATTGTTCAGGGTATGAGCGGAAGCCCGATTGTACAGAACGGAAAATTGATTGGCGCCGTGACACATGTTTTTGTACAGGATTCTACCAAAGGTTACGGCATTTTTATTGAAAAGATGCTGGAAGATTAGGCAAAAAAATATCTGCAAAATCAGGTTAGATGTCGAATAAATGATGAATGTGACAGAATACGGTGAAAGTTGTAAGATGATTTAGCTTGATTATGAAAACAACTGATAATATAATACAAGTAGTCTTCAGAAATGACGATTCAACAGGGCGCCCGTCATTTACTGAAGAAAAAGAGCAACATGACATGGAGGACGAGTTATGGAAAAGTTAAATGTCGCTATAGCAGATGATAATGAGAAAATGTTGGATTTACTGGGGAATCTCATCAATGAAGATAAAGAGCTGGAATTGGTAGGTCATGCCAACAATGGCGCCGATATATACGATATAATCAGAGAAAAAGAACCGGACGTTGTACTTTTAGATATCATAATGCCGAAAGTGGACGGATTAAGCGTGATGGAGCGTGTCGGAAGGGACGGCAACTTGAAAAAACATCCCGCTTTTATCGTGGTATCCGCTGTCGGACAGGAACAGATTACAGAAGACGCCTTTAATCTGGGTGCGAATTACTATATTATGAAACCGTTTGACAATAAGATGCTTCTGTCCCGCATCAAGCATATCAAGCAGTCCAGGGACACGAGAGTGAAGGAACTGCGCAAAGTGAATGCCTATGAGGATAAAAGTACCTATTTTGAGAGAAATCTGGAAGCAGATGTGACCAACATCATCCATGAGATCGGCGTGCCGGCACATATCAAAGGATATCAGTATCTGAGAGATGCCATCATCCTTTCTGTGAATGACATGGAAATGCTGAATTCCATTACGAAAATCTTATATCCGACCATAGCGAAAAAGCATCAGACCACACCCAGCCGCGTAGAGCGGGCAATTCGTCACGCCATTGAGGTGGCCTGGAGCAGAGGAAAGATGGATACCATTGATGAGCTGTTTGGCTATACTGTGAGCACAGGAAAAGGCAAACCCACCAATTCGGAATTTATTGCTTTGATCGCAGATAAAATCAGATTAGAATACAAGAAATAAAAAGAAGGGCCGAAAAAAGCACTTTTCATTGCACTGAAAATAGGGTATAATCATTATAATAGGCAGGTTGAGATACTGTCTAAAAAATGCAGGCATGGCAGACTTGGGAGGTTTGTGAGGAGGTGCCTGACTGAAGGAGGGTATTTCAGTGAAGAAGATATTGTTTGTGGCTTCAGAGGCCGTACCGTTTATTAAAACAGGAGGGCTGGCAGACGTTGTCGGCGCGCTGCCCAAGTGCTTTGATAAAAATTTATTTGATGTGCGGGTGATTATCCCCAAATACATGTGCATGAAGGAAGAGTTTAAGAACCAGCTTCAGTATGTTACACATTTTTATATGGACATAGGCTACCGCAGAGAATACGTGGGTATTATGCAGATGGAATATGACGGTATTAAGTTCTATTTCATTGACAACGAATACTATTTTGCAGGATACCAGCCTTATGGTGATATCCGTTTCGACATTGAGAAGTTTGCATTTTTCTCAAAAGCCGCATTATCCATCCTGCCGGTAATTGATTTCAGGCCTGATGTGATCCACTGCCACGACTGGCAGACAGGACTGGTACCGGTTTATTTAAAGGACAGGTTCCAGGAAGGTGCCTTTTATCAGGGAATTAAGACAATCATGACCATACATAACCTGAAATTCCAGGGTACCTGGGATATTAAGACGATCCGAGAGCTGACCGGACTTCCGGCATATTATTTTACCCCTGACAAGCTGGAGGCGTTTAAGGACGGCAACCTCTTAAAAGGCGGACTGGTGTATGCTGATGCCATAACAACTGTGAGTAATACCTATGCAGAAGAGATCAAGACAGAATTTTACGGAGAAAAACTGGACGGACTGCTTCGCGCCCGCGCCCATGACCTGCGCGGTATCGTAAATGGAATCGACTATGATGAATATAACCCCGAAACTGACCGTATGATAGCGAAGAACTACAATGCGAAGACATTCCGCAAAGAAAAAATAAAGAACAAGACAGCTCTGCAAAGCGAACTGGGACTGAACCAGGATCCAAAGGCTATGATGATCGGTATTGTGTCACGTCTGACAGACCAAAAGGGTCTGGATCTGATCGCTTATGTAATGGATGAGCTGTGCCAGGATGCAATCCAGCTTGTAGTGCTGGGCACTGGTGAAGAACGATACGAGAATATGTTCCGCCATTTCGCATGGAAATATCAAGGCAAGGTGTCCGCCAATATTTTCTATGACAATGCGTTATCTCACCGAATCTATGCATCATGTGATGCGTTCCTGATGCCATCTCTGTTCGAGCCATGCGGCCTGAGCCAGTTGATGAGCCTTCGTTACGGAACGATTCCCATCGTGCGTGAGACCGGCGGTTTGAAAGACACTGTAGAACCATACAATGAATTTGAAAGTACAGGAACAGGCTTCAGCTTTACGAATTACAATGCCCATGAGATGCTGAGTACAATTCGCTATGCAGAGTCTGTATACTACGATAGGAAGCGCGAGTGGAATAAACTGATCGACCGCGCAATGGCTAAGGATTTTTCCTGGTCCAATTCTGCGAACCAGTATGAGGAAATGTACAACTGGCTGATTGGATAGTGACAGAGAGTGATCCTGACATGTAAGTGTGAGTGAACCGGATGCGGCAGAGGCTGCGTCCGGTTTTCTGATAATATAGACCAGAAAATGCAGAAAGTAGGGATATAAATGAAAGTTCTTTTAACGGAAGATGACGACAAACTGCGCACAGAACTGGCACGGTTCTTTCAAATGCACGGTTATGAGACAAGGGAGATCACAGATTACAAAAATGCAGTGGAAAAAATCTGCTGTGCGGGAGGTGATATTCTGCTTCTGGACCTCTCTCTGCCGGATGCAGACGGAAAATATATCTGCAGGGAGCTGAGAAAGCGTTCTGATCTGCCGGTGCTCATCATTACCAGTCAGGATACGGAGATGAATGAGCTTTTGTGCCTCAATTACGGAGCGGATGATTTTATAGCAAAACCTTTTAATCCTCAGATCCTGCTGGCCCATGTGGAGGCGGTGCTGAAGAGAAGTCATGCAGGCTCTCAAGATACAGATGAGATCTCCTGCGGTGATTTTATTCTGGATATTTCCCGGGGTGTGGCGAAAGCGGGAGAGCAGGAGACAGATCTGACGAAAAATGAGAGCAGAATCCTGTATTGTCTTGCAAAAAACAGGGGAAAGATCGTGTCCAGGGATGTGATGATCAATGACTTGTGGGACAGTGAATTGTTTGTTGATGACAATACCCTGACCGTGAATATCACAAGGCTTCGGGCAAAATTAGAATCTATTGGGCAGAAGGGTGTGATCCACACTAAGAGAGGACAGGGGTATCTGCTGGAATGAGTCTGAGATTATATATAAGAGAACGCTGGCTGCAGTTTATCCTGCTGCTGGCAGTCCTGATCGTGGTGATCTCCTTTGGGGTACTTGTCATGATCCCCGGCTTTTATCTGCTTTTGGTGGGAATCTCTTTTGTGGGGATCTGGTTTGTTGTATGGTGTACCGATTATTTGAGAAAACGCCGCTTTTACAAAACAGTGGAGAGTCATCTGTCTCATCTTGATCAGAAGTACCTTCTTCCGGAACTGCTTGAGTGTCCCGGTTTTCTGGAGGGTAAATTCCTGTATGATACGGTACAGGAAATGATGGAATCTATGAACTGGCGCGTGGGAGAATATAAGCGCAAGAGTGACGAGTACAAGGAATACATTGAGCTGTGGGTCCATGAAGTGAAGCTGCCAATTGCCACGGGAAAGATGATCCTGGAAAATAACAAAGACAGCTATAGCGAAAGCCTTGCGGAGGAGCTTGACAAAATAGACAACTTCACGGAACAGGCTCTTTTTTATGCCAGGAGCAATTACGTTGAAAAAGATTATATTTTGAAAAAGCTGAATCTGGAGGAAGTGGTCCGGGAGGTCATCCGCAAAAACAAAAAAGCGCTCATAAGCGGCAGATTTTCCATTGATCTTCATGATCTGGATGTATCGGTATACTCTGACAGCAAGTGGCTGGCTTTTATTTTAAATCAGATACTGGCAAATAGTATCAAATACCGGAAAGAGGACAGTGCGGGGATCGAGTGGTACGCAGTCAAAGAAAAGGAAAAGGTTATCCTCTGTCTGAAAGACAGAGGGATCGGTATACCAGTTATGGATGCAGGCCGCGTTTTTGAAAAAGGTTTTACAGGTTCCAATGGCCGCTCTGGCAAAAAATCCACCGGCATAGGTCTCTATCTGAGTAAAAAGCTCTGTGAAAAAATGGGACACAAAATCTGCCTGACCTCCAAGGAAGGGGAGGGCTGTGAAGTGCTCATCACATTTCCAAAGGGAAGTATGACCGGATTTCTGGAATAACTATTTTGACAATGTGACTCCGTTACGGAAATTTTATCTGAAACTGTGTATGATAAGCGCAATGAGAAGCAGCTATTCAACATCATAAAAAGGAGTGTTTCAGATATGTCAAAAAAGACAGTGATCATCGGAGGCGTTGCAGGAGGCGCCACAGCAGCGGCCAGACTGCGCAGAAGAGACGAGAAGATGGAAATCGTAGTTCTGGAAAAAGGAGACTATATTTCCTTTGCCAACTGCGGGCTTCCTTACTATATCGGGGATGTGATCAAGAGCAGGGATGCTCTTCTTCTTCAGACACCGGAGGCCATGAAGAAAAAGTTTAATATTGAGGTCCGCACAAGAGCAGAGGCTGTTGCCGTTCACCCAAAAGAGCACAAAGTCTCGGTCTGTGATCTGTCCACAGGTGCAAAATATGAGGAGTCCTATGACAATCTTATCCTTGCAACTGGATCTTCGCCTATAAAACCCCCTATCCCCGGAATTGACGGCCAGGGCATTTTCACCCTTTGGAACATTCCGGACACAGATAAGATAAAGAATTACATGGAGCAGCATCGTCCGGGCCGTGCGGCTGTCATCGGCGGAGGATTTATCGGTCTGGAGATGGCAGAAAACCTGCATGGAGCAGGTTTGGACGTGACCATCATCGAGATGCAGAATCAGGTCATGGCGCCTCTTGACTATGAGATGGCACAGATCCTCCATGAAAATATCCGCATGAATAACACCGAATTGATCCTAGAGGATGGTGTGGACCATTTTGAGACACAAAACGGCAGCACAAGAATCCATTTAAAAAGCGGCAGAACTGTGGAGGCTGAGATGGTGCTCCTCTCTATTGGTGTAAAACCAAACAGTTCACTGGCAAAAGCAGCAGGCCTGTCCCTGAATGCCCGGGGAGGCGTTCAGGTGGATGAATATTTAAGAACCTCTGAGCCGGACATCTACGCAGTAGGTGATGTTATTGAAGTAAACCATCTGGTGACCGGTGAGAAGACCATGATCCCCCTTGCAGGCCCTGCCAACAAGCAGGCCAGGATCTGCGCGGACAACATCACCGGAAGCCAAAAGACATACCAAGGCTCTATGGGAACCTCTGTTGCCCAGGTCTTTGATCTGACTGCAGCCGCAGTGGGACTGAATGAAAAAGCCCTTCTGGCATCCGGAAGAAAAAAGGGAACTGACTACGAGACTGTTGTGATCAACCAGAAATCCCACGCGGGCTATTATCCCCAGGCCACTCCCATCACCCTGAAGCTTCTCTTTGAAAAAGAAGGGAAGATTCTGGGTGCCCAGGCTGTAGGCCAGGATAAAGTGGATAAGAGGATTGATACTATAGCCACTGTCATGAGCATGGGCGGAACCACAGAAAATCTTGCAAAACTGGAGCTGGCTTACGCTCCGCCGTTTTCCTCCGCCAAAGATCCTGTCAATATGCTTGGCTTTGTGGCGGAGAACATCCTGAACAAAATGGTGTCCTTTGTTACCCCCGCAGAACTGGATTTGCTTTTGGGCACAGAGGAGGGCAGAATAATCGTTTTGGATGTCACGGAGGATGCAGAGCGCATGGTATTTTCCATCCCCGGATCGGTGCACATTCCTCTGGGAATGCTAAGGGACCGCCTGGGTAAACTGAACCCGGATAAAAAGATCATCACCTACTGTTCCATTGGCGTGCGTTCCTATAACGCGGCCCGCATCCTTGCGCAAAACGGCTTTCGGAATGTAAGCGTCCTGGCAGGCGGTACGTCCTTCTACAAAACGTATCATCATACCGTTTCCGGTCAGATGCCCCCGGCTTTTTCCAAGACAAAAGAAAAAAGCCCTGCGCCTGAAAAGAAAGCAGATAAGACACCTCAGAAAATCCAGATTCTGGACTGCAGCGGTCTTCAGTGTCCCGGCCCCATCATGAAGGTGAATGAAACCCTGAAACAGATGCAGGAGGGAGCCAGACTTCAGGTGTCCGCCACAGATATGGGCTTCGCCCGGGATATTGATGCATGGTGTCAGAGAACCGGCAACACGCTCCTGTCCACAGAGCGTCAGGGAAAAGAAAATATTGTAACCATACAAAAAGGCTCTGTTGCTGCAGACAGTGATTTTTCTGAGTCCTCCCCTTCAGTAAGTGCTGCCTCCTGTTTTTCCGCAGGTCAGGGGAATCAGGGCAAAACAATTATCGTATTTGACGGAGATTTAGACAAGGTCCTGGCTTCCTTCATCATAGCCAACGGTGCAGCAGCCATGGGCCGTCCGGTTACCATGTTCTTTACCTTCTGGGGTCTGAATGCCCTCAGAAAGCCCCGGAAAGTCAGGGTCAAAAAGCCTTTTGTGGAAAAAATGTTCGGCTTCATGATGCCCCGGGGTACCACAAAGCTGAAGCTCTCTAAAATGAATATGCTGGGCATGGGCACGAAAATGATGAAAAAAGTCATGAAATCCAAAAATGTCTCCTCTCTGGAAGAGCTTATCGAGCAGGCGCTTGCAAATGGAGTAAAGCTGGTAGCCTGCACCATGTCCATGGACGTAATGGGCATCACTCCTGAGGAACTCATAGACGGAGTGGAGCTGGCCGGGGTAGCTTCCTACCTGGGGGATGCTGAACAATCCAATGTAAACCTGTTTGTCTGATCCTTTTATCATACGAAATAAAGATGGGGCTGTAAAATAAGTCCTTAATTAAAAATCGCCAGTTCCAGCCAATTGCTGGTTCCGGCGATTTTTTGGTTTTATATCTATTATTTGAAGTAGACTGCAAAATCCGCAGTCTGGCGCGTAGCTGCTGTATTGGGACTGTCCTGCATTTGCAGGGCAGGTGCAGTTATCTTAAAGGAACAGAGGTGTAAATACCACTGCAACAATGGTCATCAGCTTGATCAGAATATTGATGGAAGGCCCTGAAGTGTCCTTAAAGGGATCGCCCACCGTATCTCCCACAACCGCTGCTTTATGGGCATCACTGCCCTTACCGCCGTGTGCACCTTCCTCAATGAACTTCTTTGCGTTATCCCAGGCGCCCCCTGAATTTGCCATGAAAACAGCCATCAGTACACCTGTGACCAGTGCGCCTGCCAATAACCCGCCAAGCGCTGCCGGTCCAAGGACCAGCCCTACCAAAAGTGGTGCCGCCACGGCCATAATGCCGGGAACCATCATTTCTCTCAGAGCTGCCTGTGTAGAAATCTGTACGCAGGAAGAATAATCAGGCTTTCCTGTCCCTTCCATAATACCGGGAATGGTCTTGAACTGCCTCCTGACTTCCTCGATCATTTTGTTTGCGGCTTTGGAGACAGAATCCATAGTCAGTGCCGAGAACAAAAACGGCAGCATACCCCCGATAAACAATCCCACAATAACCTGTGGATTCAGTATATCTATGGTATCCAGATCTACCGCTTCCGCGTAAGAGACAAACAGGGCCAGAGCCGTCAAAGCCGCAGAGCCGATGGCAAATCCCTTGCCCATGGCAGCCGTGGTATTGCCCACAGAATCCAGTTTATCTGTAATATTCCGCACGGATTCATCCAGCCCGGCCATCTCCGCGATCCCCCCTGCATTATCTGCAATAGGTCCGTAAGCGTCAATGGCGATCGTAATGCCGGCTGTGGAAAGCATGCCTACAGCCGATAGCGCAATGCCGTACAGTCCGCTGAAATGATACGCTGCCAGGATGCCAACCGCAATAAAAAGGATTGGAAGCATGGTAGAGCGCATTCCCACAGACAGTCCGCTGATAATGGTAGTAGCCGCTCCTGTCCCGGACTGGTCTGCAATCTTCTGGACAGGCTTGTAATCCCCTGAGGTATAATATTCTGTTGTAATACCGATCAGTAGTCCGACGATCAGGCCGCTGATAATAGCGATGGCTGCCTTAAAATCACCAAAGAATACATGGCTCAGCACAAGCGAGAGTACCAATACAACTATACTGGAACCATAGGTTCCTATTTTTAGTGCTTTTCCGGGGTCATTGCTGCTGCTGGCTTTTACCAAAAATGTGCCTGCCATGGAGGCCAGGATCCCCACACCAGCCAGTACCAGTGGAAATACCGCGCCGGAGCCTTTGAAATAAATAAGGCCGAGGGTGATGGCAGATACCAGAGAACCTACATAAGATTCAAACAGATCGGCTCCCATACCTGCCACATCGCCCACATTGTCACCTACGTTATCGGCAATAACAGCCGGATTTCTGGGGTCATCCTCAGGGATCCCGGCCTCTACTTTTCCTACAAGGTCAGCTCCCACATCGGCGGCTTTTGTATAGATACCGCCACCCACACGGGCAAAAAGTGCGATGGAAGAAGCGCCCAGACCAAAGCCGGAGATAATACCTGCGTCCTTTGTCACGAGATATACCAGGCTGATACCCAGAAGCCCAAGGCCGGTCACACACATTCCCATAACAGAGCCGCCTGAAAAAGCGATGGAGAGTGCCTGTTTCATGCCGGAATCCTTTGCTGCACCGGCTGTGCGCACATTGGCCTTTGTGGCTACCTGCATGCCGCAGTAACCCGATACGGAGGAGAAAAGTGCCCCCATAAGAAAAGCGGCTGCTGTCATCCAGCTTTTCAGTGCGATTCCCAGGATCAGGAAAAACACCACAACAAAAATGACCAGTATCCGGTACTCAGCCATCAAAAAAGCCTGTGCTCCCTCGTGAATATAGGAAGCGATCTCCTTCATCCTGTCATTCCCGGCCTGCTGTTTTTTTATGGTGCAGGTCAGAAAGAAGGCGAAGAGAAGTCCCAGTATCCCTATGACAGGGACAAGATAAAGCAGTTGTTCCATAATATAATTCCCTTCCTTTCCCTGTGCGGACATTTGACTGTGCAGGGGGGCGGAGGAGTTTCACCCGGCGCGGACGTGTGTCCTGTCACAAATAAGTTTTTATGATTCCATTATATAACAAATATGTCTAAAATACATAAAAAAACTTAAAAAAACATAGTATTTTTCAGTAAAACGCTTATTTTGTGAAATGTATCATGGAAAACCTTACAAATATGCAAGATAAATGTAAGTAAAATCGATGGGATAGATTTTTAAACAGTTGTATGATAGAATCATCAATCAAGGAAGGAGTTACCATTATGAATACAGTATTAGAAGTAGCAAATGTGGAAAAATATTATGGAAATAAAAGTAACCTGACAAAGGCCCTGGACGGGATCAGCTTTTCTGTGGAGGAAGGGGAATTTGTGGGGATCATGGGGGCCTCGGGAAGCGGAAAGACGACGCTCCTCAACTGCGTCTCCACTATAGACCATGTGACAAGCGGAAAAATCATTGTCAATGATATTGATGTGACAAAGCTCAGGGGAAATCATCTCAACCGGTTCAGAAGGGAGGAGCTTGGCTTTATCTTTCAGGATTTTAATCTTCTGGATACCCTGACTGCCTATGAAAATATTTCTCTGGCACTTACCATCCAGCGTGTCAGTCCGGCAAAGATTCACAAGTCGGTAAAGGAAATTGCTGAAAAACTGGGAATTGAGGATGTTTTGGAAAAATACCCCTACCAAATGTCAGGAGGACAGAAACAGCGTGTGGCCTGTGCAAGAGCCATGATCACAAATCCCCAGATCGTTATGGCGGATGAGCCTACCGGTGCGCTGGATTCCAAATCTGCCAGAATGCTGCTGGAGAGCTTCCAGTACCTGAATCAGCAGATGGCAGCTACCATTCTCATGGTCACACATGACGCATTTACAGCCAGCTATGCCAATCGGATCCTTTTTATCAAGGATGGAAAGCTGTTCAATGAGCTGGTAAAGGGAAGAGATACGAGAAAAGAGTTTTTCAACCGTATCATTGAGGTGGTTACTCTCCTGGGAGGTGAGCTGAACGATGTTATTTAAGCTTTCGGTCAAGAATATTAGAAAAAGTCTGAAGGATTATGCGATCTATTTTATGACACTGATACTGGGTGTTGCTATTTTCTATATATTTAACTCCCTGGACTCCCAGCAGGCCATGACGGATTTGACATCCTCCACAAAAGAAATCATAAAACTGATGATCACTATGTTGAGCGGCATCTCAGTGTTTGTCTCCTGTATCCTGGCTTTTTTGATCGTTTATGCCAATAATTTTTTGATCAAGAGAAGAAAAAAGGAATTTGGGGTGTATATGACACTGGGAATGGGAAAGGGACAGATTTCCAGGATCCTTGTGGGAGAAACTTTTCTCATCGGTCTGCTGTCTCTGGCTGTGGGACTTTTTATCGGCGTGCTGGGCGCGCAGTTTATGTCTGTGCTGGTGGTAAAAATGTTTGAGGTGGATATGGAGTCTTATGTCTTTGTATTCTCCAAAACGGCTTTTTTCAAGACGATTCTATATTTTGGGATCATGTACCTGGCAGTGTTGGTATTCAATACAGTCACCATCTCAAAATGCAGCCTGATAGATCTGTTATCCGCCGGAAAAAAGACAGAGCAGGTGAAAATGAAAAAGCCCGCGGCCTGCATAGCATTGTTTCTGTTTTCCGCCGCCATTTTGGGAGTTCTTTACTACCTGGTGTCTGTTGTTCCGAATAAACTGGATACCAGGTCCTGCGGTATCGTGATCGCCCTGGGATGTCTGGCCACTTTCCTGTTTTTCTGGTCCCTGTCAGGATTCCTTCTGCAGATGATGAAGAGAAACAGAAAATATTATCTGAAGGATCTAAATGCCTTTGTTCTCAGGCAGATCAACAGCAAGGTCAATACCACGGTATTTGCCATGACCATCATCTGTATCATGCTTTTTATGACCATCACGGTCCTCTCCAGCGGTCTGGGAATGAATCATTCTTTCAGAGAGTCTTTAAAAGAAATGACACCGGTGGATGTGAACACGGAATACCTGCCGCCGGAAGGGGAAAGTGCCGGGATTTCTGTTTCAGATAAGCTGCGGGAGGAAGGTTTTGATCTGACTGCTTTTAGAGATGACTATGTGGATATGGGAATCTACGCCACAGATCAGCTTACCATGGGGCTTACCATTGGCGATAACATGGAAACAGTGACAAAAAACTTTATGTTTTTGAGCGCGGATCAGCTGGAGGATATAGTCAGGCTTTCGGATTACAACCGTCTTGCAAAGCTTTACGGCAGTACGCAGTATGATCTGAGGGATGACGAATATCTGGTGCTCTGCAATATGGACGAGGTGAAGCTGCAGAGAGACAAAATGCTGAAAAAAGGAGAAAAGATCCTGTTGGACGGTATATCCTACTCACCCAAATATGACCAGTGCCAGGATGGCTTTTTACGGATGATGACAAACCGTATTAACCCGGGGGTTTATATCCTTCCCGACCATGCCGTGAAAGATGAGTGGAGGATTGGCGGTTTTTTGGCCGCTGATTATGCCAAACAGGATAAAAAAAGTGTGGAGGAGACAGACATAAAACTCAATGATCTGCGAAGGGAGAGCGGTGTTTACAGCAATACCAGGACTGATATTGTGTCTGCCAGCATGGGCCTGTCTACGATCATTACATTTGTTGCCATCTATCTTGGGATAATATTCCTTATTTCCGGAGCCGCCATACTGGCTTTGAAGGAACTCTCTGAAAGCTCTGATAACCGTGACAGATATGAGGTGCTGCGGAAGATTGGTGCGGATGAGCGCATGATAAACCGCTCTTTGTTTAAACAAATTGGAATATTCTTCCTTATGCCTCTGAGTCTGGCAGTGGTACATTCCGTTTTTGGCCTGCAGTTTGTGAGAAAAATGATGATAACCATGGGAGAAGTGAACCGCTTTGGATCGATCATCACTACAGCGGCTATTCTGCTGGTTATTTACGGCGGCTATTTTATCACCACGTATCTGGGCAGTAAACGAATTATTCAGGGAAAATGAGAATAAGAAAAACCCTGTCCTGCCATACTATTTCTGTAGACAAAACCATGTCAGAACCACCAAAAAAACAGAAATAGGAGGAAAATGTCATGACAGAACTTTCAGTACTTGACTTACAGAATCTGCGCCATCTGATCGGCGGATTGGAAACCAACCACTGCAAAATGCAGGATTATGCCCATGAGGCTCAGGATCCTCAGGTGAAACAGTTTTTCCAGAAGTCCGCACAGTCCGCAATGGAAAGCAAACAGCAGCTTATGCAGTTTTTACAGTAGGAGGTAAGAAGAGATGACAGATAAGACAATGGTAGCAGATACTCTGGTTGGTATCAATGGAGATTTGGCACACTTTGGACAAATGATCCCCCAGACAGAAAATGCTCAGTTAAAACAGACTTTAAAACAGATGAGAAACCAGAGCGAAATGTCACAGGAAGAGATCTATCAGATCGCAAGAGCAAAAAGCTATTATGTTCCTGCGGCAAAAGCAACACCGGAAGAAGTATCTCATGTAAAGAATGTACTGACACAGTTATCTGCTCAGTAACAGTACAGAGAAACTGAGATGTCACACAGAAGGGACATCGGAGAGTAACAGTTCAGATTTCCACTGTCCCGCGAGGTGTTGCCTTGCATTTGCAAGGCAATCCCGAGGCAGCCATGCGCCAGACTGCAGTTTTTGCAGTCTGTGTGCATGCTTTTGTTGCTATGAAGCCGAAAGGCTGAATAGTAACCATCGGAGAGGATCCGGTGTCCTTTTTTCTTGACAAATTCTGTCTGATGCTACATACTTAACACATACCGTCAAAGGCAGTTCTGCCTTTTTTATTCATTCAAGCAGCATTCCGCTGCGCCGGTATTCCCATTGTAAAAAGAACGCGCAGAAAGGATGTGATGCGTATTGCAGGCAGGAAAATAACAGTTGACAAGGAACAAAAAGTGTACTATTATGATAAAAGGAATACGAACATAAGTTCGTAGAAGCGTTTTCCCACAGTCAGCACAGGATATGCACAGACTTGTGGAATGGTTACTTAAGAAGGAGCAAATAAAGGAGATTATAAATGGTCAAAGAAGATAAATTGAAAGCCCTGGACGCGGCTCTGGGACAGATCGAGAAGCAGTTTGGAAAAGGTTCTGTTATGAAACTGGGCGATTCATCCGTACATATGAATGTGGAGACTGTGCCGACAGGTTCTCTGAGTCTTGATATAGCGTTAGGCCTGGGCGGAATTCCCAAGGGAAGGATCGTAGAGGTTTATGGACCGGAATCCAGTGGTAAGACCACCGTGGCACTGCACATGGTGGCTGAAGTACAGAAGAGAGGTGGAATTGCCGGTTTTATTGATGCAGAGCATGCCCTGGATCCTGCGTATGCCAGAAATATCGGCGTGGATGTAGACAACCTCTATATTTCACAGCCGGATAATGGAGAACAGGCCCTGGAGATCACAGAGACGATGGTGCGTTCCGGTGCCGTGGACATTGTGATTGTGGACTCTGTTGCTGCTCTGGTACCAAGAGCTGAGATAGAGGGGGATATGGGCGATGCCCATGTAGGCCTGCAGGCACGTCTTATGTCCCAGGCGCTCCGTAAGCTGACGGCTGTTATCAGTAAATCCAACTGTATTGTTATCTTTATCAATCAGCTCCGTGAGAAAGTCGGCGTAATGTTCGGTAATCCGGAGACCACTACAGGCGGACGTGCCCTGAAATTCTATTCCTCCATCCGTTTGGATGTCAGAAGGATCGAGGCTCTGAAGCAGGGCGGTGAGATCGTGGGCAACCGTACCAGGATCAAAGTGGTTAAGAATAAGATCGCACCTCCTTTTAAGGAGGCTGAATTTGATATTATGTTCGGTCAGGGAATCTCAAAAGCAGGAGATATTCTGGATCTGGCTGCCAGTCTGGGAATCATAAATAAGAGCGGTGCCTGGTATGCCTATAAGGATGGAAAGATTGGCCAGGGACGTGAGAATGCAAAGCAGTATTTAAATGAAAACCCGGAAATAGCAGATGAAGTGGAAGCAAAAGTCCGGGAACATTACGGACTTCTGGAGGGAAAGACGGAAGAAGAGAGCAGTAAAGATATAAAAGAAAAAAAAGCTGATGACAAAGCCGCTGCAGCAAAAGCTTCTGATGCGAAAGCCCAGGATATGAAAGCACCGGAAATGAAGGCAGCAGAGATACCTGGCGCCCAGCGTGCAAAAAAAGAAAATGAGGAAGTATAATGCTTGTCACTAAAATACAGGCTGTAACAAAACAAAAATACAGAATTGAACTTGACGGACAGCCCGCCTTTGTTGTGTACAAAGGCGAGCTGTCTCGCTATGGAATAAAAGAAGGTCATGAACTCTCAGGGACGGTTTATGAGGAGCTTGTGGGACAGGTGCTCACAAAACGAGCCAAGCTGCGGGCCATGCATCTTTTGGAGAGTATGGACCGGACCAGGGCAGAACTGGAGAAAAAGCTTCAGTCAAGTGAGTATCCAAGAGAGGCTGTTGACGCGGCGCTGGAGTATGTAACGTCCTTTGGGTATCTGGATGACAAAAGATATGCCCGGCACTATGTGGAATATAAAAAGCAGGGCAGAGGAAAAGCAAGACTGAAGATGGAACTGGCTCAAAAAGGTGTGGACAGAAGCATTATAGAGGAAGTTCTGGAGGAAGCCGATCTGGACGACTGCAGGGATACGATCCGGGAATTGGTGAGGAAAAAAAGAAGGGGTGACGGCCCCATGGATGACAAGGAACGGCAGAGGATTTACGGCTTCTTAATGAGAAAAGGTTTTTCCTCCTCTGATATTTTGTCCGTATTAAAAGAAAAAGAGGATTTTTGCTGAAAAATCTTGGACAGATTACACATACTTGTCTTTTAGAAAAATAGGTTTTATGTTGACTTTTCAGTAAAAACAGTATAAAATTAAACTGTTGTATTTGTACAATGAAAACTAAATAAGGAGGTGCTCCTGTGGCAATCTATGTAATAGTTGCAATTGTTGCTGTGGTAATCACGCTGCTGATTGCGGTTCCTGTTACAGCCAACATTTCAGTTAAGAAAAAAACTGAAAAAGACGCTGAAACTATCGGAACAGCAGAAGTAAAAGCAAGAAGCATTATAGATGAAGCATTGAAAACTGCGGAAACGAAGAAGCGAGAAGCTCTCTTAGAAGCAAAAGAAGAAAATCTCCGTACGAAAAACGAGTTGGAGAAAGAGACAAAAGAGAGACGTGCAGAACTTCAGAAGTATGAGAAGCGTGTTTTATCCAGAGAAGAAGCAGTGGACAAGAAGGCCGATGCCCTGGAAAAACGAGAAGCAGATTATACAGCAAAAGAAACTGAGCTTAAAAAGAAAGAAAAGAAAGTCGATGAATTACATGACCAGAGAGTACAAGAGCTGGAAAGAATTTCCGGTCTTACCTCCGAACAAGCAAAAGATTATTTGTTAAAAACTGTTGAGGACGAAGTAAAAATTGACACTGCGAAGCTCTACAAGGAATTGGAGAGCAAAGCAAAAGAGGAAGCCGATAAGAAGGCCAAGGAATATGTGGTGACAGCCATTCAGAAATGTGCGGCAGACCATGTATCGGAAGCTACAATTTCCGTTGTACAGCTTCCAAGCGATGAAATGAAAGGCCGTATTATCGGTAGGGAAGGACGCAATATCCGAACTTTGGAAACACTTACGGGTGTGGATCTCATTATTGATGATACCCCGGAAGCAGTCGTATTGTCCGGTTTCGATCCGATCCGGCGTGAAGTAGCACGTATAGCGCTGGAAAAACTGATTGTGGACGGAAGAATTCATCCGGCCAGAATCGAAGAGATGGTGGAAAAGGCACAAAAAGAAGTAGAGACCATGATGAGAGAAGAAGGTGAATCCGCTGCCCTGGAAGTTGGCGTACACGGTATTCATCCGGAATTGATCCGTCTGCTGGGACGTATGAAATTCCGCTCCAGCTACGGCCAGAATGCATTAAAGCATTCTATTGAGGTGGCACAGCTTGCCGGCCTTTTGGCGGGTGAAGTTGGGACAGACATTCGCATGGCAAAACGTGCAGGTCTGTTACATGACATCGGAAAATCCATCGATCATGAAGTGGAAGGTTCCCATATTCAGATTGGTGCTGACTTATGTAGAAAATATAAAGAGTCCCAGGTGGTTATCAACGCCGTGGAATCCCATCATGGGGACACGGAACCCACATCACTGGTGGCTTGTATTGTACAGGCTGCTGATGCGATCAGCGCAGCGAGACCTGGTGCTAGAAGAGAAACTTTAGAAACATATACCAACAGATTAAAACAATTAGAAGACATAACAAACTCTTTCAAAGGAGTGGACAAATCTTTTGCTATTCAGGCAGGTAGGGAGATTCGAGTGATGGTAGTGCCGGAACATGTAACGGATTCCGATATGGTGCTGCTGGCACGGAATATTTCAAAACAGATTGAAGCTGAACTGGAGTATCCGGGACAGATTAAGGTTAATGTAATTCGGGAGAGCCGTGTTGTAGATTACGCAAAATAGGCTGGACTGACAGATATGCAGAATGCTGCAATGATTTTATTTATATCATTGCGGGGTTCTGCATTTTTTGTTGTACGGATGACGAGTGAAGCAGCATAGCAGGGGAGCAGCATTTGCGGTGACGGAACCGGCGGCCTTGGGAGAGACGTACTAATTGTATGGGGCGGGGCATAGAATATATAGGGTGAGATCATGAAAAAATATTTGAATGTGTTTTTCCTTCTGTATTTGGGAGGATTTTTAGCGGGGGTGCTGTGTAGTAATTTTTTGCGGAATTATGCAGGGTATCAGACCAGTTTGCTTGGGGTTTATCTGGCAGACAGGGCGGCGGGCAGTATTTCGGGCAGCGGGATTTTTTTGCGGCTGTTTGAAAAAAGAGGAGTTTGGTTTCTGCTGTATATGGTAAGCGGGGTTACACCTTTCGGTATTCCTTTGGTGCTGGGGGGACTGCTGTGGCTGGGCTTTTTGGGCGGAAATCTTATGACAGTTTTTTTGATGGAGTATGGGATTCGGGGGATTGGCGCGGCGCTCGCCTGCTTTTTTCCACAGGGGCTTTTTTATGTGCCCTCTGTACTGTTGTTTTTTTTCTTTATTGTGCAGATGAGCCAGAAGTATTGGGGGAAGGGAATCCGGGTGAAAGCAGATTACAGAGCATATCTGTTTTTTATGACGGGAATTGGTATATTATTCCTGCTTGCCCTTTTTATGGAAAGTTATGTCAACCAAAATGTGCTGAGCTTTGTGATTGAGAGGTTTTTATGAAAAATTAACAAAATATTAACAATTACAAATTCACCACATCTGGTAGACATAAATAGAGCTTTTTCGATATGTTGTGTAAATGTAAAAAAAGCCTGAAAAACAAGAAAAACTTTGGAAAAATCCGTTTGCTTTTTCTATGGAAGTTGATATATAATTTCATTATGATTTGGAAAGGTATGGCCTTTTACATTTAGCAGCAGTCTCACTGCTGTATTGTTCTGAGCGTTTTTTTGGACTTGGAATGCGGAATGAAATAACATAACGAGGGATAATCATACATGAAGTGCGAGATTGAAGAGTTTATAGCCTATTTACATAACACCAAAGGCACTTCCAAAAATACAGAAGTATCCTATGAGCGGGATTTGCGAAAGATGGAACAGTTTCTGCGGAGTGAAGGAGTGGACAGAGTTCAGGATGTGACTGCCACGACTCTGAATTCTTATGAGATGTATCTGGAGCGGGAGCGATTTGCTGCCTCCACCATTTCCAGGAGTATTGCGTCTATGCGTGCTTTTTTTCAATATTGCTGTCAGCATGGGCTGCTTTCGGAGAACCCGGCAGACATATTGAAGGCGCCTAAGATCGAGAAAAAGATGCCTGGGATTCTTACTGTAGAAGAAGTCGATTTGCTGTTGAACCAGCCTAAAGAAAATACAGCCAAGGGGGTCCGGGATAAAGCCATGTTGGAGCTTTTATATGCAACAGGTATCCGGGTGAGTGAGCTTATTGGATTGAAACTGGAAAATATTAATTTAAAATTGGGATATATCACCTGTGAAGCCAGCGAAAAGGAAAGGGTAATACCTTTTGGGAGCGCGGCGAAAAAGGCGGTGAGAGAGTATCTGGAGCAGGCAAGGGAGGAGCTTTTAAACCATAAAGAAAGCGACTGCCTGTTTGTTAATTGTTCCGGAAAACCTATGAGCCGACAGGGTTTTTGGAAGGTTTTGAAGACCTATGCCGCATCTGCCGGAATCCAGCAGGACATAACACCGCATACGCTGCGGCATTCTTTTGCGGCCCATCTGGTACAGAACGGTGCGGATCTGAAGAGTGTACAAGAGATGCTGGGACATTCCGATATCTCTACAACCCAGATTTATTTGAATATGAATGTGAATAAGATCAGAGATGTGTATTTGAAAGCGCATCCAAGAAAATAGAGGACCTGAAAAGAGATGAGTTTTCGGGTCCTTTCTTTTTGGGATCCTTTTCACAAAAAAGGCATTTGCCTCCGAAAATGAAATTCGGGGACAAATGCCTTTTTGCTTAACACAGTTCTGCAATGGTGTAGAGGAGCTTCTCAGTCTCTTCCCAGCCAAGACATGGGTCTGTGATGGATTTTCCGTAGATATGGTCTGGACCGATTTTCTGGCAGCCGGAGACCAGATAGCTTTCGATCATGACACCTTTCACCAGGTGGCGGATATCACGGGAGACCAGACGGCTGTGCAGCACCTCTTTTACGATTCTGACCTGCTGCTCATATTTTTTGCCGGAGTTTGCATGATTGGCATCAATGATAACAGCCGGGTTTTCCAGATCCCGGTCATTGTACATTTCCAGGAGAAGCTGCAGATCTTCGTAATGGTAGTTGGGCAGTGTGTTGCCGTGCTTGTTTACCGCACCGCGCAGGATAGTGTGGGTAAGAGGATTCCCCTCTGTTTTGACCTCCCATCCTCTGGAGATGAAATCGTGTCCCTGCTGGGCTGCTACTACGGAGTTGAGCATAACGGAAAAATCACCGCTGGTGGGATTTTTCATGCCAACGGGAACATCCAGTCCGCTTACCATGAGGCGGTGTTCCTGATTTTCCACGGAGCGGGCGCCGATGGCCACGTAGGAGAGCAGATCGGACAGGTAGTGATAATTATCCGGGTAGAGCATCTCGTCCGCGGAACTAAGGCCCGTCTCCTGCAGAGAACGGATATGCATATGGCGGATCGCCAGAATACCTGCCAGTACATCTGGTTTTGCCTCCGGGTCAGGCTGATGGAGCATGCCTTTGTAACCCTCACCGGTGGTACGCGGTTTGTTGGTATAGATACGGGGAACCAGCACCAGGCGGTCCTCCACTTTGTCCTGAAGTTGGGCAAGGCGGTTGGTGTAATCACATACAGAATCTTCATTGTCTGCGGAACAGGGGCCGACGATGACAAGAAACTTGTCAGAAGCACCGGTGATGACATCGCAGATCATTTTATCTCTTTTAGCTTTTATCTGTTTCAACTCTTCGGACACAGGTGCCTGCGCTTTGATCTCGTCCGGAGAGGGAAGCTGTTTTACGAATTTGAAGCTCATAGTTATCTCCTTTGTTTGACTTTCTAGTTGACTATTATAATACAAAACCTTCCAGTTGTCGACAGTTTTGAGTAATTTTTTGCTTTAAAGCGTTTATGCGTTTAAGTGATAAAGGATAAACGGCGTCGGGTCTATTCACCCGGCGCTGCTTTCATGTAGTCTTTTAAGAAAAACAGAGTGAGAAGGGTAATTGCCAGCTCACTGATCAGCAGACCCCACAGATATCCCAGAATTCCGAAACGCGGGATCACAAAGAAGACAAATAGCAGACGTATAGAAAGCCCCAGTAGATTCTGGGCAAAATATTTCCCTGTTTCCCCTAAGCCGTTCAGGATACCGCTGAGTGTGCTGGAGAGATACAGACAGGGGCAGATAAAGGACAGTGTTTTGATAAAAGTTCCCGCAAATTCATTTTTAAATAAAAACAGCCCCATAAAATCCCCGGTAAAATAAAAGATGGCTGTGGAGAGAAATCCCAGCAGCAGGCAGTAGCGGGTTGTGGTGAAAATAAGATTCCGTATTTTTTTGTAATTTCCCACTGCCTGATTTTCCGCCACGGAGGGCAGGAGCATGGCTGAGACTGCATTGGTGATGGCAGAGGGAAAGAGTATGAGCGGCAGCGCCATACCGTTCAGCACACCATAGACAGAGAGGGCAGAAGCGCTGTCCATTCCGAATAGCCGCAGATGGCCCGGTATCAGAACGGACTCCATGCTGTGCAGGATATTGATAAAAAGCCGGTTTCCGGTGAGCGGCAGGGAAAGGGAGACTATGTCTTTTAAATCCTTTCCGGGCGCATGGATATTGCTGATCTGGTAATGATACTTTCTGTAATCCCACAAAATGAAAAGCAGGGAGAACAGCATGGATACCAACTCGCCGGCGAAAAGTCCCACCACCGCCAGCATAGGTGTGAGCGGGTGGCCTTCCCCGGTCCATACAAGATACAGAAGATAGGTGGCACTCATGCGGGCTGTCTGTTCCACAAGCTGAGACCAGGCCGGAATTCCTGTTTTTTTCCTGGCGATATAGTAGCCATAGGCACAGGAATGAAAGGTACCCATGGGAATTGACAGGGAGGAGACGCGAAGCAGGTCTGTGCACTCCTCCTCCAACAGGATATGTACAGCAAACCAGGAGGCATGGCGGTACAGTAAAAAGGTGACAGCAAAGGATATGACCATGGACAGGGAAGTGGCGATCAAAAAAATGTCGCGGGCGCCCTGTTCATCCTTCAGGGCTACCCGTGCAGCCACGAATCGGGATATGGCTGTCTGGATCCCTCCCACTGTCAGTGCAAAACAGAGGGTGTGGATAGGGAAGATTAGCTGATAGATTCCCATCCCCTGTGCACCAATTGTCTGCGACAGGAATATTCTATAGAGAAACCCAAGGATTTTTGTCAGGAAGCCGGCCAGGGTCAGGATGAGTGTTCCTTTCAGTAAAATATGTTTGTTATCCATAAGAAGTCCTTTATAAGTGACTATACACAGAGAGTGCCATAGTAACTCTTATAGTCTTTTTCACAATATATTCCAAAAAGCATCTTGACAGAACAGGATAAGAATGATATTCTACAATTAAATCCGAGTAAAACAGTCGGAATTTAAAAAGGATGGTGATGATTTGAAATTATCAACCAAAGGAAGGTACGGCTTGAGAGCCTTGATCGATCTGGCTTTATACAGTGAATCTGAGGCTGTTTCCATACAGAGCATTGCGACACGGCAGAATATTTCGGACAGTTATCTGGAACAGCTGGTGCGCAAATTAAAGAGTGCCGGGTTGGTTGTGAGCGTCCGCGGCGCACAGGGCGGATATAAGCTTGCCAGACCTGCCGGAGAGATATCCGTAGGAGACGTTCTTCGGGCACTGGAGGGAAGCCTGGATGCCGTTACCTGTAATGGAGGAGAAAAACATAGCTGTCAGGGTGCAGATTTATGCGTTACCCGTTATGTATGGCAGCGTATCAATAGTAGTATAAAAGAAACTGTAGATTCCATCATGCTGGACCAGCTCGTTGAGGAAAGCCGCAAAATGCGGGATAAAGGGCAGATTCAGGTGCAAAAATGTGACAATTAGGAGAGAGAAAATATGAAGACAACAATATATCTGGATAATGCAGCAACAACAAAAACAGCGCAGGAGGTTGTAGATGCCATGCTTCCGTACTTCACGGAAAGCTACGGAAACCCATCCAGCATCTATGAGATTGGTCAGAGAAGCAAAGAAGCCATCAACAAGGCAAGGGGACAGATCGCAGAGGTTCTGGGTGCCAAGTCAGAGGAGATTTATTTTACCGCAGGCGGCAGTGAGGCCGATAACTGGGCACTGAAAGCAGCATTTGAGGCATATAAAAGTAAAGGAAACCATATCATCACCACGAAAATTGAGCATCATGCAATTCTGCACACCTGTGAATATCTGGAAAAGCGCGGCGCAAAGGTGACATATCTGGATGTGGATGAAAACGGTATTGTTAAAATAGATGATCTGTTAAAAGCAATCACTCCGGAGACTATTTTGATTTCCGTTATGTTTGCCAACAACGAGATCGGTGCTATACAGCCCATCAAAGAGATCGGAATGATCGCCAAGGAACACGGCATTTTATTCCACACAGATGCGGTACAGGCATTCGGACAGGTTCCCATCGATGTGGATGAGATGAACATCGACATGTTAAGCTCCAGCGGCCATAAGATCAACGGACCAAAGGGAATCGGCTTCTTATATATCCGTAAAGGTGTAAAAATCCGCAGCTTTGTTCACGGCGGCGCCCAGGAGAGAAAGAGAAGAGCAGGCACGGAGAATGTACCCGCTATTGTGGGATATGGTGTGGCAGCAGAGCGCGCAGCCAGAACTATGGAGGAGCGCACAAGGAAAGAGATAGAACTCAGGGATTACTTTATCGGCAGGATTTTAAAGGAAATCCCCTATGTACGTCTGAACGGCGATGCAAAGAGACGTCTGCCAAACAACATTAACGTGAGCTTCCAGTTCATAGAGGGTGAGTCTCTTCTTATCATGCTGGATATGAAGGGAATCGCAGCATCAAGCGGTTCGGCATGTACCTCAGGTTCTCTGGATCCGTCCCATGTACTGCTGGCTATCGGCCTGCCTCATGAGATCGCCCACGGTTCTCTCAGAATGACCATCAGCGAGGAAACCACAAAAGAGGACCTGGATTATACACTGGATCAGATCAAGGAGATTGTGAACCGTCTGCGTGAACTCTCCCCATTATATGAAGATTTCGTTAAAAAACAGAAACAGAACAGAGCGTAATACAATATAAGGCGGCAGGAAATGTATCACGGATGCCGCATGAGAACCCTGAATAGTTAGAAAATGACAAATTATGGAGGAAATATATTATGTACAGTGAAAAAGTTATGGACCATTTTCAGAACCCAAGAAACGTAGGAGAGATTGAGGGCGCCAGCGGTGTCGGAACCGTAGGCAATGCAAAATGCGGGGACATCATGAGAATGTATCTGGATATTGACGACAACGGTATTATTCATGACTGTAAATTCAAAACCTTCGGCTGCGGCGCTGCAGTGGCAACCAGCAGTATGGCTACAGAGCTTGTAAAGGGAAAAACGATCCAGGAAGCTCTGCAGGTGACAAATAAAGCAGTTATGGAAGCTCTTGACGGACTTCCCCCTGTAAAAGTACACTGTTCTCTGCTTGCGGAGGAGGCTATTCACGCAGCACTCTGGGACTATGCTGAAAAGCACGGGATCAAGATCGAGGGCCTGGATAAGCCGAAGAGCGATATCTCCGAAGAGGAAGAAGAGGAAGACTATTAATGGAAAAAAAGAAGGTAGTTGTGGGGATGTCCGGTGGTGTGGACTCCTCTGTGGCGGCCTATCTGCTGAAGGAACAGGGATATGATGTCATTGGAGTCACCATGCAGATTTGGCAGGATGAGGACAATGCAGCACAGGAAGAAAACGGAGGCTGCTGCGGTTTGAGTGCAGTAGACGATGCCAGAAGAGTGGCAAACATGCTGGAGATTCCCTATTACGTGATGAATTTCAAAAATGAATTCAAGGAAAATGTCATCGACTATTTCATCGGGGAATATCTGGATGGCCGCACTCCAAATCCATGTATTGCCTGCAACCGTTATGTGAAATGGGAATCTCTCTTAAAGAGGAGTATAGAAATCGGCGCGGACTATATTGCGACAGGCCACTACGCCAAGATTGTCCGGACAGAGAGCGGAAGATACTCTCTAAAAATGTCAGATGCCACTGGGAAAGACCAGACATATGCGTTGTACAATCTGACCCAGCACCAGCTCTCCCATACACTGATGCCTGTGGGAGTCTATGAAAAAGATGAAATTAGAAAAATTGCAGAACAGATCGGTCTTCCTGTAGCCAAAAAAAAGGACAGCCAGGAAATTTGCTTTGTACCGGATAAGGATTATGCCGGATTTATAGAAGAGAATACAGAACATAAAATTAAAGAGGGAAACTATGTGCTGGAGGACGGGACAGTCATTGGCCGCCATAAAGGGATCACCCACTATACCATTGGTCAGAGAAAAGGCCTCAATCTGGCAATGGGACATCCGGTCTTCGTGACAGAGATCCGCCCCGAGAGCAATGAGGTGGTGATCGGGGAAAATGAGGACCTGTTCAAAAGGGAGCTGGTCTGTGACAGGATCAATTTTATGTCCATTCCCGACCTGAAAGAAGATATGCGTGTCATGGCGAAAATCAGATATAATCACAGAGGCGCGTCTGCTGTTATCCACAGGGAGGACGAGGATAGGATCCGTGTCATATTTGATGAACCGCAAAGAGCCATTACACCCGGACAGGCAGTTGTCTTTTATGACGGAGAATATGTAGCCGGGGGCGGTATTATATTATAGCGGCGAATATGCAGCCGAGGCAGTAATTAATATTATAATGGCTCCAGAGATGGATATGCCTGGTAAACAGACTGTTATGCGGCCTGTTTCCCGGGCATTTTTTACATTCCTGTGCAGAAAATGTTTTTTGAAATATAGAGTATACGGCAGACAACAGGGCGGTCTAAAATCATGATATGTACTGCAGAGAACAGGATGTCTGAATACCGGTATACCGCTAAGAAAAAGGATGAGCCGAATGGGAGGTATGGTCAAATATGAAGGTAAGAGCAGAACGACTGGATGAGGAGAGCATCCGATATGTATATAAAACCTATATGAAGATAGATTTTCCAAGGTCAGAACTCAAACCTCTGAAGAGTATTCTGAGCCTGATCCAACAGAAGAGAGGGGAGGGATACGGATTTTATGATAAAGATGAACTGACAGGATATGCCTTTTTGATAAAGGCTCCTTCAGGCAGGGCATATCTGATCGATTACCTGGCTGTGCTGCCATCCCTGAGAGACAGGGGGTATGGAAGCGCGTGTCTCTCAGCCCTTCAAAATATACTTGAGGAGAAAAATACCCTGCACTCCAAACTACTGGGTACAGGGGAAAACATGGAATCTACGGCGAATGAGCGGGAATATACGATAATGGTAGAATCTGAGGACCCATCCTTTGCGGCAGATGAGACGGAAAAGCAGGTTCGCAGAAGAAGAATCCGTTTTTATGAAAAGAATGGATTTTTTGATTCCAAAAATGTCTGCCGCCTCTTCGGAGTGGAGTACAGAATATTAGGAAAGACCTCCTGCATGACGCAGGAAGAACCAAGAAACATGCGCTGCAGGGAAGAATTGGACAGCATTTACCGTACCATTATTCCAAAGCTTGTATATCACAGCCAGGTGAAATGGATGTAAAGAAAGGCAGGGGGAGAGGCAGCTCCACACCACACGGCAGCAGCAATCCCCCGATTCCTTTTAAAGCCGGAAGTCTTCTCACAGAGGAAGAAATTCCGGCTTTCTGTTCTTAAAAACAGTATAGTATTGAAAGCCGCATTCCTTTAAAAGTGTTCCTGCCCGTTCAAAATCGTAGGCGATATGTTCTGGCGCATGGGCGTCAGAGCCAAGCGTCAGGATTTCACCTCCCAGTTCCCTATATCGAATCAGAATTTTTTCTGTGGGATTGGGATGGCCGAGACCATATTTAAAGCCTGCTGTGTTGCACTCCAGGCCGATACCTTTTTGTACCAGGACGTGAAGGATCTCATCCAGGATATCCCTGTATTTTTCATAGGAGTAGTACAGATTGCGGTTGGGACCGTAGCGCACCACATAGTCAATATGGCCGCATACGTCGTAGCAGGAGAGAACCTTCAGGTTTTCCAAAAGGCAGGTAAAATAACTGCGGTAGGCCTCCTCCTCGCTGCGGTTATCAAAAAATATCCGGTCATAGGGGTCACACCCGTCTGCCACATGTACGGAGCCGATGACAAAGTCAAAGGGATAACTGGCTGCAAAGGACGGCAGTTTTCCTGTCAAATGGGGCTGAAGTCCAAGCTCAATGCCGAAATTTATCTCTATTTTATCCTTATACTTCTCCCGGAGTTCCATAAGCTTCTGCTGATAGGACGGCATATCCACGAAAAAGTCAAATTCCCCCGGAGGAAAATCAAAATCCATATGTTCGGTAAAACAAATCCCCGGCACATTTTTGTGAATGGCACTGAGGATCATGTGTTCCATTGGGGCTTCGCTGTCGCTGGAAAATGATGTGTGCATGTGAAAATCTGCGTACATAGATGACATCTCCTTTTCTTTTGCTGCCCTAATTATATAGGAAAGAAGCGGAAATGTACATAAAGAGAATGTAAAACTGGTACGATTTTTCATTTTATGCTTGAATTTTTGTCCCAGATTAGGTACAATATCAAATAGGTTGATGTTTCTTTAACAATCTTAATAGAAACCTCACGGAATACAAACACTTTTAGGAGGAATGAATAACATGGCAGTAAAAGTAGCAATCAATGGATTTGGACGTATTGGACGTCTTGCTTTCAGACAGATGTTTGGAGCAGAAGGATTTGAAATCGTAGCGATCAATGATTTAACATCTCCGACAATGTTAGCTCACTTACTGAAATATGACTCTACACAGGGAAGATATGCACTTGGCGATACAGTAACAGCAGGTGAAGATTCCATCACTGTTGATGGAAAAGAGATCAAAATCTACGCAAAAGCAAAAGCTGAAGAACTTCCTTGGGGAGAAATCGGTGTAGATGTTGTTCTGGAATGTACAGGTTTCTATACATCCAAAGACAAAGCAGAAGCTCATATCAAAGCAGGCGCTAAGAAAGTTGTTATCTCCGCTCCGGCTGGCAACGACCTTCCTACCATCGTTTACAATGTAAACCATGAGACCCTGACAAAAGATGACAATATCATCTCCGCAGCTTCTTGTACAACAAACTGCCTGGCTCCGATGGCAAAAGCATTAAACGACCTGGCTCCGATCAAATCCGGTATTATGTGCACAATCCACGCTTACACAGGCGATCAGATGACACTGGACGGACCGCAGAGAAAAGGTGATTTAAGAAGATCCCGCGCAGCTGCAGTTAATATCGTTCCTAACAGCACAGGTGCTGCAAAAGCAATCGGCCTGGTTATTCCGGAACTGAACGGCAAACTGATCGGATCTGCTCAGCGTGTTCCGACCCCGACAGGTTCTACTACAATTCTGACAGCAGTTGTTGACGGAACTGTAACAGTAGATCAGGTTAACGCAATCATGAAAGAGCAGGCTACAGAGTCCTTCGGATACAATACAGATGAGATCGTATCCAGCGACATCATCGGTATGAAATACGGTTCTCTGTTCGATGCAACTCAGACAATGGTTCTGCCGTTAGACAATGGCACAACAGAAGTACAGGTTATTTCCTGGTATGACAATGAGAATTCTTACACAAGCCAGATGGTAAGAACAATCAAATACTTCGGAAAATTATTAGAGAAATAATTATTGAGAATAAAGACTCATTAAAGGGTCCGGTCTGTTTTGGACCGGACTCCTTTCGTCTAATCATGACAATAATTGGGAAGTATTATTTAATAAGAACAAAGGTAACTGTAAGGGTACCGAACAGTTACAGAACAAATATTAAAGGAGGCATCATCCAATGCTCAACAAGAAATCAGTTGATGACATCAACGTAAAAGGAAAAAAAGTTTTAGTCCGCTGTGATTTCAACGTTCCCCTTCAGGACGGTAAGATCACAGATGAAAACCGTCTGGTGGCAGCCCTTCCTACGATCAAGAAGCTGATCGCTGACGGCGGAAAAGTAATCCTGTGCTCTCACCTGGGCAAACCTAAGGGAGAAGCAAAACCGGAATTGTCTCTGGCACCTGTTGCCGAGAGAATGACAGAACTGCTGGGACAGGAAGTGAAATTTGCGGCTGATCCGGAAGTTGTGGGACCAAATGCAAAAGCAGCTGTTGAGGCAATGAAAGACGGAGATGTTGTTTTACTGGAGAATACACGTTACCGTGCAGAAGAGACAAAGAACGGAGAGGCATTCAGCAAAGAGCTGGCATCTCTGTGCGATGTATTTGTAAATGACGCATTTGGTACTGCCCACAGAGCACATTGTTCCAATGTTGGTGTGACACAGTTTGTAGATACCGCAGTTGTCGGCTATCTGATGCAGAAAGAAATTGATTTCCTGGGAAATGCAGTGGACAATCCTAAGAGACCTTTTGTTGCAATTCTGGGCGGAGCTAAAGTTTCCAGCAAAATTTCTGTTATCAACAATCTGCTGGATAAGGTGGATACCCTGATCATTGGTGGCGGAATGTCCTACACCTTCTCAAAAGCAATGGGCGGACACATCGGAACTTCTCTCTGTGAGGATGATTATCTGCAGTATGCACTGGATATGATGAAAAAGGCAGAGGAAAAAGGCGTGAAGCTTTTACTGCCGGTGGACAACCGTATTGGTGATGATTTCTCCAATGACTGTAATATCCAGGTCGCAAAACGCGGTGAGATCCCGGATGGCTGGGAAGGCATGGACATTGGACCTGAGACAGAGAAAATTTTCTGCGAGGCTGTTAAAGATGCCAAGACTGTTGTATGGAACGGACCTATGGGATGTTTCGAGATGCCGAATTTTGCTCATGGTACAGAAGCAGTTGCAAAAGCACTGGCGGACACAGACGCTACCACCATTATCGGCGGCGGTGACTCTGCAGCAGCCGTTAATATCCTGGGATATGGCGACAAGATGACCCACATTTCCACAGGAGGCGGAGCTTCCCTGGAATTCTTAGAGGGTAAAGAACTGCCGGGTGTGGCAGCAGCTAACGATAAATAAGATTCCCGGCTTTGGCTCATGGCCCGCGGGAGGAGAGAATGGGACGCAAAAACCTGTTCTTATGAATAATAGAAAGAAGGAAATCCAAACATGGCAAGAAGAAAAATTGTTGCTGGTAACTGGAAGATGAACATGACTCCCAGTGAAGCAGTTGAATTAGTGAACACATTAAAACCTCTGGTAGCAAACGAAGAAGTGGACGTAGTATTCTGTGTACCGGCTATTGATATCATTCCGGTAGTTGAGGCCTGCAAAGGCACAAATATCCAGGTTGGCGCTGAGAATATGTACTATGAGGAGAAAGGTGCCTACACAGGCGAGATCGCTCCGGGCATGCTCACAGATGCAGGTGTTAAATATGTTGTTTTAGGCCATTCTGAGAGAAGAGAATACTTCGCAGAGACCAGTGAGACAGTAAACAAAAAAATGCTGAAAGCATTTGAGCATGGAATCACTCCAATCATGTGCTGCGGTGAGACTCTGGAGCAGAGAGAACAGGGTGTGACCATGGACTTTATCCGTCAGCAGGTTAAAGTAGGCTTCCAGGGCGTGACAGCAGACCAGGCTAAGACAGCAGTTATCGCATATGAGCCTATCTGGGCTATTGGAACAGGTAAGACAGCTACCACGGAGCAGGCACAGGAAGTTTGTGCAGGAATCCGTGCGTGCATCGCTGAAGTATATGATGAAGCTACTGCAGAAGCCATCCGTATCCAGTACGGCGGATCTGTAAATGCCAAGACAGCTCCGGAACTGTTCGTTCAGAACGATATTGACGGCGGCTTAGTAGGCGGTGCTTCTCTGAAAGCGGAATTTGGCCAGATCGTAAATTATAAATAGTTTTGAAGCAGCAGCTTCGGCTAAAAATATCATGTAACAGCAAAGCAGAAAGCCTTCTCGGAGGAAAATCCGGGAAGGCTTTTTTTACTACTTTTATATTCCATCTAAGTCAAAAGGAGGGGTATATTCCTCTTTGGCGCTGCTTTTTTCCTGCATATATCCGTCTGTGAGACCCAGGCGAATGGCCTCATTCAGTACACTTTCGTATTCATAGGTGGTGATCCTGCGGTTGATCTCAGGATGCTCACAGCTTTTATAGAAAGGAGTGAACTGACTCAGCAGGCTTATGAGATAATGGTTGTCAGTAAGGTTCGCCTTTATCCAGTGAAGCAGCCGGATCGAGTCTTTTCGGCAGCCGGGAAGAACCATATGGCGAATGATGACACCTTTTTTTAAAAGTCCCTTATCATCAAATTCCGGGGCACCTTTTTGTTTGATCATGTACTGTATGGCTTTGGAGGCCACGGAAAAATAATCGGATGCCATTGAGTAACGCATGGACAGGGCTGGATCGTAATATTTTAAATCAGGCAGATAAATGTCCACATAGCCGCTGAGGCGTGCAAGTGTTTCCTGCTTTTCGTATCCTCCGCAGTTGTAGACAATGGGAATATGCAGACGGCTCTTTACTCTGTCAAGTGCCGGCAGGATGGAGGGAAGATACTGGGTGGCTGTCACCAGATTGATATTGTGCGCGCCTGCGTCCTGCAGTTCCAGAAAAATTTCAGACAGTCTCTGATCTGTGATCTCTTTTCCGAATCCCTGGCTGCTTATGGAATAATTCTGGCAGAAGCAGCAGCGGAGTGTGCAGCCTGTAAAGAATATGGTGCCGCTGCCATTGGTGCCGCTGATACATGGTTCCTCCCAGTGGTGCAGTGCAGCTCTTGCGGCTGTCAGTTTATGGCTACATTGACAGTAACCTTTGCGCAAATGACGGTCTGCATGGCAGTCCCTTGGGCAGAGTGAACAATTTTTATATTCGTCAGGCTGGTTCATCAGCGATTTTCCTCCAAACATTTCAATTCTCTTCCAAAACTGTTTCGTTTTATTAACATCATAATGAAAATTTCCTAAAATTTCAAGTGTGTGCCGGAAACCCCTTCCTTTTTGTCGTATTTTGCGTTAAAATAATCCATGTGAAACTTTTTAGGGGAGAAATGCGTCTAATAATTAAGGGTGTGAAAATGAGTAAAAAAACGAATGAAAAAAAGAAAACAGAAAAAAAGAATAAGGGAAAAAGTAAGGTTGTCAAAAGGATACTGATCGCTCTTCTGATCATACTGCTGCTGGCAGTGGTGGGGATTTATTTTGCGGTGGGCTACTACTATCAGGATAAGTTCTACAGCAGAACCACCATCAATGGCTATGACTGTAGTGAAAAGTCTGTGGATTATATCAAGGAGATCATTAAAAAGGAAGCTGAGACATATTCACTGACAATTAAAGAGAGAGATAACAAGCAGGATGTCATACAGGCCGCTGATATAAAACTTACTTATAAGGATGACGGAGAACTGGAAAAGCTTCTGAAGGATCAGAACTCCTGGCTGTGGATCTTCAGCCTGGCTAAAGATAAGAACTATGAGGTGAGTCTGGATAATTCTTATGATGAGGCAAGTCTTGACACGTTTATAACCAGTCTGCCATGTCTTGTTCCTGAGAATATGACAGCGCCGCAGGATGCGTATCTGGAAGATACAGGAGAAGCATATCAGATCGTTCCTGAGGTGGAAGGAAATACACTGGATCAGGAGAAGACAGTAAAAGCCATCAAAGATGCCGTGAACGGCAGGAAGGCAGAGGTCTCTCTGGAAGAGGCCCAGTGTTACCAGGCACCTGCGGTCCGGCAGGATGATGCGGCATTGACACAGGAAAGAGATAAGTTAAACGCATTGACCACTATGCAGATCGTTCTGGATTTCGGACATGGACAGGAAACTATCTCCAGAGATCTTCTAAAATCCTGGCTGAAGCAGGATGAAGCGGGCAGCTATTACTTTGATGAACCTACCGTTAAGCAGTACATCATTGATCTTTCCACGGTATACAACACAAAAGGGAAGGCCAGAGACTTTGTCACCACAGGCGGAAGCACGGTACATCTTACCGGCGGCGACTACGGATGGCAGTTGTGGCAGGACAAAACCACAGAATCTCTGATGGAAGTCTTAAATGCGGGGCAGAGTACGACCATGGAAGTGACATGGCTGTACAAAGCACAAAAGCATGACGGCAACGAGATTGACGGAACTTATGTGGAGATATCCATTTCTCAGCAGCACATGTGGTTCTACAAAAACGGAAGTCTGGTCGTGGATACTCCGGTAGTGACCGGTAATCCAAACACAGGCCATGCAACACCAGCAGGCGGTGTATGGAATCTGAAAGATAAGAGAAGTCCCTTTACTCTTGTGGGCAAGAAGCCCGACGGAAGCATTGACTATGAAGAGCCGGTTACCTATTGGCTGCCGTTCAATGGGGGCGTGGGAATCCATGACCTTGTGAAGAGGGATGCCTTTGGCGGTGATATATATCTGAGTAATGGTTCTCACGGATGTGTCAATACACCGATTGATGCGGTGCAGATGATCTATGATAATATTGAGATCAATACACCAATTGTAGTGTATTAAAGGGAAAGAGCCGGAGCGTTTTTGCTCCGGCTTTAAATATATTTCCTGATCGCACAGCCATACTTATTGCCGAAAGCGATTTTCAAACACACTCTGCAGGGTTTTTGGTGTTTTTCTGTTGAAATTTGCGTGCAAAGCTGATATAATGCTAATCAGTTGAATAAAAATACATAATATACATTAAAAATGCATAAAAATGAATGCATAAGGAGAGAGGAATATGAAAAAATTAGCAGCAGCAGCTTTAGCGGCAGCCATGGTACTGTCTTTGGCAGGATGCGGCAGCAGCACAAAGAAAATTGAGTCAAAAGCAGATTTAAAGGATGCCGTTATCGGTGTACAGCTTGGGACCACAGGTGATACTACGGTATCAGAACCGGAGATCGGGGCTAAAGAGGTAAAGCGTTACAACAAAGGCGCTCAGGCGATACAGGCGCTGAAAAAGGGACAGATTGACTGTGTGGTAATTGATACGGAGCCGGCCAAGAAGTTCGTAGAGCTGAATGATGATCTGAAAATGATCGAGGATCAGTTTGATGATGAACAGTACGCCATCAGCATGAAAAAGGGAAACACAGAGCTGAAAGACCAGTTCAACAAAGCTCTTGGGGAACTGGAAGAGGAAGGTGTTCTTTCTGATATTGTGAATAACTACATTGGCGATGAAGCTGGCAAGAATCCCTATGAGTCACCTGCAGATGCTGACCGCTCCAAGGGAAAACTTGTGATGGCTACCAATGCGGAATTTGAACCGTGGGAGTATCATGACGGTGAGGCCATTGTGGGTATCGACGTGGATATCGCACAGGCTATCTGTGATAAACTGGGTTATGAGCTGGAAGTAGCTGATATGGAATTTGATGCGATCCTTCCTGCTGTACAGTCCGGAAAAGCAGATTTTGGCGCAGCCGGCATGACTGTAAATGAGGAACGTCTGGAGAGTGTTGATTTTACAGATACCTATGCAAATGCAAGCCAGGTAATTATCGTAAAGAAGTAAGTTGACCCATAAAAAGAAAAGCTGCTGACAATCCTGCCGGCAGCTTTACTTACGGGAGAAAGTAAGACAGGTGGAAAAATGTGTGTATTAGGGATTTCACAACAGCTTTATAACAACTTTATAAAAGATGACCGGTATAAGTGGCTGCTGGAAGGTTTGGGGAATACACTGCTGATCACACTTCTGGCAGTGGTCATCGGTATTATCATAGGATTTCTGGTGGCTATTGTGCGTTCCAGCCATGACAAAAACGGTTCTTTTAAGGTACTGAACGGAGTAGTTAAGGTTTATCTGACGGTTATCCGTGGAACGCCTACCATGATTCAGCTTTTGATCATGAATTTTGTCATTTTCGGCAGTGTATCTCTCAATCCGGTTCTGGTGGGAGGTCTGGCATTTGGTATCAACTCAGGTGCCTATGTGGCAGAGATCGTCCGTTCCGGTATTATGTCCGTAGACCAGGGGCAGTTTGAAGCCGGACGTTCTCTGGGGCTTAATTATTCCCAGACTATGAAGTCTATTATTATGCCTCAGGCGTTTAAAAATGTACTTCCGGCACTGGTAAACGAGATGATCGTGCTTTTAAAAGAGACTTCTATTGTGGGCTATATCGGAATGATGGATCTGACAAAAGGCGCTATGCTGATCCAGAGCCGTACTTATAATGCATTCCTGCCTCTGCTGGCGGCTGCACTGATCTATCTGATACTGGTTATGATTTTAACAGCGTGCATGAATAAGCTGGAAAGGAAGTTGAGGACCAATGAGCGATAACAACATTTTATTGGAAGTGCAGGGACTTAAAAAGGCTTTTGGAGATAATAAAGTGCTGGACGGTATCACCACAGATATCCGACAGGGTGAAGTGGTCGCAGTCATTGGACCTTCCGGTTCCGGTAAATCTACATTTCTTCGTTCCCTGAACCTGCTGGAAGTGCCTACAGGGGGCAGGATCCTTTTTGAGGGAACAGATATTACAGACCCGAAAGTGGACATCAACCGTCACCGCCAAAAAATTGGCATGGTATTCCAGCAGTTTAATCTGTTTCCAAACATGACGGTAAAGGAAAATATCATGTTGGCGCCTGTCAAGTTAAAGCTTATGTCACAGAGTGAGGCGTCAAAGAAAGCGGACGAGCTTCTGACCAGGGTAGGACTGCCGGAGAAGGCTGACACATATCCCGATATGCTCTCAGGCGGCCAGAAACAGAGGATTGCTATTGCAAGAGCTTTGGCAATGAACCCGGATGTTATGCTGTTTGATGAGCCGACTTCTGCCCTTGACCCTGAGATGGTAGGGGAGGTGCTGGAGTTGATGAAAGAACTGGCACAGTCAGGTATGACCATGGTGGTGGTGACCCACGAGATGGGATTCGCAAAAGAAGTGGCTTCCAGGGTCATTTTTATCGATGAGGGGAAAATTCAGGAGGAAAACAGTCCAAAAGAATTTTTTGAAAACCCCAAAAACCAGAGATTAAGAGATTTTTTATCAAAAGTATTATAACCCTTCAGACAGGACAGGAGAGATGGACATGGAATCTCCCTGTCCTGTCATATTTTTAACAAAATCCATCCAAATATTGCAATAGAGGATTGAAAAATTTTGAATTTCTGTTAAAATGAAAAAGGTACGCAGACATTTTGAACTGTTATGGAATTTGACATAGAAAGATAAAGGAGAGAAAATATGAGTAAAAAACCAACCGTATTAATGATTCTCGATGGATATGGCCTGAATGATAACTGTGAGGCGAACGCTGTATGCGAAGCCAAGACCCCTATTATGGACCAGTTGAAATCCCAGTGCCCCTTTGTAAAAGGCAACGCCAGCGGAATGGCAGTAGGTCTTCCAGAAGGACAGATGGGAAATTCTGAGGTGGGACATCTGAACATGGGCGCAGGCCGTATTGTTTACCAGGAACTGACGAGGATCACAAAAGAGATTGAAGACGGAGATTTCTTTCAGAATGAAGCGTTGCTGAAAGCAGTACGCAATGCCAAGGAAAATAATTCTGCACTGCATTTATTCGGACTTCTTTCTGACGGAGGTGTGCACAGCCACAATACTCATGTGTATGGAATTCTGGAGCTGGCTAAAAGAGAAGGACTTTCCAAAGTATTTGTACACTGCTTCCTGGATGGACGTGACACTCCGACCACAGCAGGTAAAGAATATATCAAAGAACTGAATGATAAGATGAAAGAACTGGGTGTAGGCCAGGTGGCATCTGTAATGGGACGTTATTATGCCATGGACCGTGACAACCGCTGGGACCGTGTAGAGAGAGCCTACAATGTTATGACAAAAGGAGAGGGCAATCATGCAGAATGCCCAGTATGCGCAGTTAAGGATTCTTATGCTGCAGAGAAGACAGATGAATTTGTAGAACCCACAGCTATTGTAAAAGATGGTCAGCCTGTTGGACTTATTGAGGATAAAGATTCTGTGATCTTCTTTAACTTCCGCCCTGACAGAGCACGTGAGATCACAAGAGCTTTCTGTGACAACGAATTTACAGGATTTGCAAGAGAGAAGAGACTGGATCTGACCTATGTATGCTTTACGGAATATGATCCTACTATCCCAAATAAAGATGTGGCCTTCCACAAAGTGGCCATAGACAATACCTTCGGACAGTTTCTGGCTGCCCATGGCATGACACAGGCACGCATCGCAGAGACAGAGAAGTATGCACACGTTACATTCTTCTTTAACGGCGGTGTGGAAGAACCAAATGAAGGGGAAGACAGGATCCTGGTAAAATCCCCTAAAGTTGCCACTTATGATATGAAACCGGAGATGAGCGCTTATGAAGTCTGCGACAAGCTGACAGAGGCCATCCGTTCCGGCAAATATGATGTGATCATCATCAACTTTGCAAATCCGGATATGGTAGGCCATACAGGTGTGGAAGAAGCTGCTATCAAAGCCGTGGAAGCTGTAGATGAATGTGTCGGCAAGGCAGTGGATGCCGTGAAGGAAGTGGGAGGACAGATGTTCATCTGTGCAGACCATGGCAATGCAGAACAGCTGAAAGATTATGTGACTGGCGAAACCTTTACTGCCCACACAACAAATCCAGTGCCTTTTATCCTGGTGAATGCAGATCCGGGGTATGGTCTGAGAGAGGGCGGATGCCTTGCGGATATTGCGCCTACATTGATCGAGCTGATGGGAATGGAACAGCCGAAAGAGATGACCGGAAAATCTCTACTCATCAGGAAATAATTTTATAAGTATAACAGGGTTTTAAAGAGCACTGTTTCCATAGACGGTTTGTGACCGAGTGGGAACAGTGCTCTTTTTGCATGGATGGCTGCAGGCAGCCGTTTATTGACGCACAGGACGGATCAGGGAGATTTCTCAAAACCGGAAGGGTCGAAAAACTTGCGGTAGACAGCAGGGGTGAAATCCAGGTCTTTTTTGAAAGCGCGGATAAAGTGGGAGGTGCTGGAAAAGCCGCATTCTGCAGCGATGGTGTCTATGGACAGGGTGGTTTCCATGACCAGTTCTCTGGCACGCCGAAGGCGGAGAGTAGACAGATACTCATGGGGAGAAGAACCGGTCTCAGCTTTGAAGACCCGTGAAAAGTGATATTTGCTCAACGCGGTCTGGCGGGCAGAGTCTTCTACCGTCACAGGCTCCTGGAAGTGTGTTTCCAGATAGCGGCAGGCCTTTTGGATAGAAGGACTTAGGGGCTTTTGGATTTTGGCCGCGAGAGAGCCAAACAAGGCGTGGACCAGGGAGGAGAGGCGGTGGTCGTCAGGCTGCGGAAGCCTAAGCTGGTCCAATAGCTGTTGGAACGTCAGTGCAGCCTCTGATTTATTCCGGAATAAAGCCCCGTTTTTCTGATAGAGATATTCACAGTAGTCAGGGGTGATATTGCCGTCAAAGTGAAAGAACTGGAACCTTACCTGCTTTGGCGTGTAGTAGTAGTGGGGATACATACAGTCTAAAAGGACAATATCTCCCGTTGAGGCCATAAAAGTCTGTTCTCTGTATGTAAAACGCAGTTCTCCTGATAATATGCAGAAGAAAAGATAGGAGTGCAGACCGCTTCTGCGTACCTGATAGGGCGGCACGCAGAGATATTCAGCACCCCAGTATACACAGAAGAGATGTTCTTTTGCGAATACTGAAGGGGAATGGAAGTAAATGCCTTTTTTGTTCATGATTCCCCGTTCTCCCGGAATCATACCTTCTTCATGAATTTTTTCTAACATCACAGATAGCCTCCTGACAGCATAAAATGTATATTAATGAGCATGAATGAGTAGTGAAATAACCTTAAGAATAGTATATATTATGAATTAGAAGCAAGCAAGATGGAAATGCAGAGACATGGGAATAACTAGTTTTCTCAGCGCACGTTTTGTTTATTTGTGGCTAAGTGCGCGCATTTTCTGTGGTGCGGGAAGGAGAGATATTTATGACATCCAGAGAAAGAGTTCGTGCGGCGTTTGAACACAGACAGCCGGATAAGGTGCCGGTGGATTTTGGGGGTATGTGCTGCTCTATGATCAATGCCATAGTGCTGAAAGATTTGCGGGCGTATTATGGGTTGGAGTACCGTCCGCCGAAGATCAATGACATGTCAACCATGACAGCTTTTGTGGAGCCGGATCTGGCTGACTGTCTGGGATGCGATGTGCAACAGCTTTATAATTACGGGGATACTTACGGACATTTGAATACAGACTGGAAAGAGTGGAGATACCGCGGGGAGACAGTGCTGATCCCCTCCAATGCGGTGGTGAAGGATGATGGAAAAGGCGGATATTTTGTCTATCCGGAGGGGGATGATTCCCTGCCTCCGTCCGGCCATATGCCGGCTAATGGATTTTATTTTGACAATCTTACGCGTACACCGGAATTTGACGAGGATGAGGCTGATCCGAATGATAATGTGGAGGATTATACCCGCGTAACGGATGAACAGATCGCATACCACAAAAAAGTTCTGGCGGAGGTAAAAGGCTCACAGAGAGCCATACAGGTAGGCCCAGGCTATTTTGGGCTGGGTGACGCAAATAATATCCCGGGACCGAACCTGAGAGATCCCAAGGGCATCAGAAGCATTCAGGAGTGGTATATGGCGCCTCTTCTCTATCCCGATTATGTGGAGGAGGTTTTTGAGAAGGGAACGGATATTGCCATTGAAAGCTTTAGAAAATACTGGGATGCCTTTGGCTCGGATATTGATATTCTGTTTATCTGCGGCACAGATTTCGGAACCCAGAGAGGTCCTTTCATGAGTCCGGAAGTATTCCGTGACCTGTATATGCCGTATTATAAAAAGATGAATGACTGGGTGCACGAGCATACAACGTGGAAGACCCTGAAACATTGCTGTGGGGGGATTTTCCCGATCCTGCCCTACATGATCGAAGGCGGGTTCGATGCCATCAATCCGGTGCAGTGTTCCGCGGAGGGAATGGATCCCAGGACGCTGAAAGATACATACGGAAAAGATATTGTATTCTGGGGCGGCGGTGTGGATACACAGCAGGTACTGCCCTTTGGCAGACCCGAGGAGGTGCGCAGACAGGTTCTGGAGAGACTGGAAATATTTTCAAAGGACGGCGGTTACGTGTTCAACACCATACACAACATACAGGCAAATACACCTATTGAAAATATAGCTGCCATGATAGAGGCAGTGAAAGAGTTTAATGGAGACAAGTAAAAATATTTAGACAAAAATGCAGGGTGAAACAAGGCGGGAATTTGTGAAAGTTTCCGTCTTGTTTTTGTGAAATCCATATGCTATGATTTATCTACATTTCAAATCTCGGAGCTATTCCGAAAATCAAAATAGGCCATTCGGCCGAAATTTCCAAATGTAAAGAAAAAGCAGAAGGGGTAAAAGGCCTTTACAGGAGACTTTGCGCCCTGATGCGGAAAGGGGCATTAATTTCATGAAAAAATGGAGGAAGATTCTGGCAGCAGGGCTTCTTGCAGTCCTTTTTTCTCATGCTGTCTGTGAGCAGGCCGTTTCCGCCGGAAGCGGTAAGGAAACCGTGTATGCAGAGGCACGCGGTTTGACCCGGGAGACAGCATGGGAGGGCAAAGGTCCTCCGTCCCGAGAATCAAAGAAACAGGGAAATAGTCCACAGATCATGAAAAAGGAGGCAGGGACAGTTAAAAAGGAGGCTGCAGTTAGAAAGGAGGCAGCGGATAAAGCTGAGAAAGAAAAATGTCTGGCCGATATGGAAGAAACGGACAGGCAGAAAAATCCGACGGATACAGAAGAAACGAGCAGACAAAGAAATCTGGCTGATCCGGAGGAGGCAGACAGGCAAAGAAATCCGGCTGATCCGGAAGAGGCAGACAGGCAAAGAAATCCGGCTGATCCGGAGGAGGCAGACAGACAAAAAAATCCGGACGATTCAGAAGATAAAGAGGAACCTGTGACCATGGGTCCGGAAGAAGATATGCCTGATTCCGGCCATATGCTGCCAAAGGACAGCAGTATGTCCTCCGAAAAGAGCGATGCGGAGCAGGACCAGGAAAAGGAACAAAAAGAAGAGGGACAGGATACATCTGAGCCGGTATTGGAAGTGCAGGTACCGGGACAATATACAAGAATCTCTGACATGTATCAAAGAAGTGCGTCCACCAGTACCTTACAGGTGGGGTGGCAGGAATCTCTGGGATCTATTGACCCCGGTCTTCTGAGTCTGGACGATCCCTATAATGTTTCCATTAAGTATGTGGATTCCAGTGACACCAACAATCCAGATATGCGCGGAAAATGGCGTCTTCTCTACTGTGTGCAGTATCAGCACAACGCGCCGGAAGGACAGATCACCTGGGACGGGGCAGGGCGTGTCTCACCCTCTATTGCATATCTCATGTACTGGGGCTGCCGTTACTGGGGTAAAGAGAGCCTGTGGCCAAATTACAGGACAGGATACGGCTGGAAATATGATGCCCTGGCTACCCAGTACGCGGTTCACATAGTCAACGGGGAGTTCTCCCTGAACACATTATATGCTCATCTCAAAGGATCTAAAAAAGAACAATTCTACAGCATCATCAACAAAATGGTTAATGATGCAAAATATTCCCCCTATTACACTCCCTTTACCGATGGATGGAGAACCTTTGAATACACCTTGTCCGAGACAAGCGTCACCTGGACAGCCCAGGCCTACAACGGCAAGGAGGGATTTACAACAAAATGGATCAGCCAGAATCTGTCGGACGGCCTGACAGACTGCAGCGAGTATATTACATCCAAAAAAGGAACAGCAGACAACGGTGCCACAGTTATCTGGAAGGACAGCGGCGATGCTTCTGCATTCAGAATCTGGATTCCCAAAACACAATACCTGCTGCTACAGGAAAAAGGTGCCAAAGTCACGGCTGAAATTTCAGGAAATCATTCCCTGTATCTGGCGGGCTGGGTCTATAAAAGCAATGATTCAAAATATCAGATGGTGACCATGCTGGAAGGCGGCGGCGGTTCTGCATCTCACAAGAAAACAGTCACGGCCCAGATTCCCAAAAAGGCAGTAAGCTGTTACATAGACCTTCAAAAGGCGGATAAGGATACCGGTGAGACAACCCCCCAGGGCAATGCTGAGTTTTCCGGTGCAGTATATGAAGTAAAGAATAAGAATGGCACTGTGGTAGATAAAATGACCACAAATTCATCGGGAAAAGCCACCAGCGTACCGCTCTCCACCGGAACCTATACAGTCAGAGAAGTTTCTGCCCCCAAAGGTTATGAACTGGATAAAAATACATACACGGTGACCTTTACCAATACAGACTTAAATCAGACGGTATACCGTAAAAGCGTACGCTCGGAAGAACCGGTAAAAAAGGGAAGTGTAACTTTGAAAAAGCTGTCCTCAGGGTCAGGCAAGGCTTTAAAGGGCGCAGTTTTTTATCTCTATACAAGCAAAAACCAGAAAGTAGGCGAGTATACCACAGATGATAAGGGATGTATCACGGTTGATAATTTACCCTGGAACAGTTATTTTTTCATCGAACAGACAGCACCGGAGGGCTATGAGCTGTCCGATGAAAAGATAGGATTTTCTATAAATGAGGAAACATCAGGAGGGATAGTGGAGGTCACTGCAGTGAATAAACAGAAAACAGTAAAGATAGTTCTGGAGAAAGAGATAGATGCCCATGAGATCAATTTTGCCAACGGTAATCCTATTTTCCTTTTTGAAGTGAAGGGTGAGGATTTGGAAGGGAAGACACATATCCTGCACGGGATTTTGGAATTTACCAAAGAGTATGTAGAGCAGAGGAAAGATGAGAGCGGTAAGGTGCGCAAAACAGTCACATTTCAGGAACTGCCTGCCGGCATTTATACGGCAAATGAGATGAAAGTAATGCGGTATTCACTGAAAGATATTACGGAAATATCAGGAGGCAGGAGAGAAAAAGACACCGTTGTATTTGATCTGGTCCAAAATGATGAGGGTCATGCAGTTTTTATCAACCAAAAGGATGAATGGCAGGATTGGTCAGACACATCTGTCTGCGAAAATATTATTTTGAAGAGGGAAAAGAAAGAAAATGAGTGAAGTCAGAAAAAGAGAAATGCTGAGAGATGGCGGGGCATTGCTGCTGTTGATCCTTCTGCTGACAGTGTCTGGCCTGGCTGTGGGCGTGGGGAGTGCCTATTTCAGTGACCAGGACGCACGCAGCAACAAGATCAGGCCGGGTGACAGTAATCTGGAAATAACAGAGGAATTTCATCCGCCGGATGAACTGAAACCCGGAGAGGTGATTGCCAAAAGTGTACAGGTCATCAATAAGGGAAGATCAAACTGCTTTATACGGTGCAGGCTTCTCATGGATGATGAGGAGATTCTGCCATATCTGACCCTGGAAACAGATACGGACAATTGGGAAAAGTCTGAGGATGGATATTATTATTACAAAAGTGCGCTGGAGATAGGAGAGATCACAACAGAACTGATGAAAGAGATCGTTGTATCAGAAGATGTGCCGGAAGAACTGCTGAAACGGGGATTTGCCCTGAGTGTCTATGCGGAATCTTATCAGCAGGGCCAGTTTTTAAAAGATGCCTGGCAGGAAGCCTGGAGACATTTTGAAAAAAATCAAAAATCAGGGAACGAGGAGAGGGATGTATGAGAAGTAAGAGATATTTTCCGCTGCTGTGCATTTGTTTCCTGCTGGCAGGAGCAAGCCTGCCCATCCCTGTTTTTGCAGGGCAGACGGGAGGCCTGGAGAAGGCAAAGGGGAAAGTGGATATCAGACTGGAAGAATTTACGCTGGATAAAAACGGAAGAGAGATACCCTGGAAGAACATGGAGGCTGTAATGCCAGGACAAGAAATAGTAAAGATCCCCAGAGTCACCAACCTGCAGAATGAATGCGAAATCAGGGCTAAGATTGAGCTGGTCATGGGCAGGGAGGTGGAGATGCCTATAACGGAGGACATGATAAAAGGGATGCCGAAAGGATGGAAAAAGCGGGAAGACGGCTGGTATTACTATGAGAAAAAATTAAAGAAAGGAGAGAATATCCACATCTTCCGCTCTTTTACCATTCCTTCAGAATGGGATACAAAATATGACGAGAAAGGAAATATCAGAAAATATTATACAGAGAACAGTCTTGATATTATTGTGACAGTGGAAGCAGTGGGGGATGGAGACTGGACAAGTGAAAAAAAGACGGTACATTCTCCAAAAACAGGGGATGACGCAGCAGTGATCCTTACGGCTGTTCTGTGTTTGGGATCTATAGCAGCATTTATTGCGGCGTGGAAATGGAGAAGACAATGAGAAGAGCATGTTATCTGACAGGAGAACTACTGTACTGGATCCTTTGTCTGACCCTGATACTCAATATTATTTTATGTATATTCGGTATTCGCCCTTTTATCGTAGTCAGCGGCTCTATGGAACCTGCTATTAAAACTGGAAGTATATCCTGGGTAAACTGCCGCGCAGATGCCAGACACATGGAGCGGGGGGATATACTGGCTTTTGAAAGAAATGACGGGGAACTGGTCCTGCATAGAATTGTCCGCAGGACAGAGGCGGGAATGGTGACAAAGGGGGATGCCAATAAAGTGCCGGATGCGGCTTTGGTGAGGGCACATCAAATAAAGGGCAAGGTTCTGTTTACGGTTCCGTATGTGGGAAAAGCGTTTATGAAGAGCACAAAAGAGTTTGCCGCGTTTTTTATAACAGGCAGTTTAATTCTATTTATCACATTAAAAACAGTGAAAATTTCAGGAGGAACATATCATGAGAAAAATAACGTTAAAAAGTAAAAAACAAGCATTTATTTTAGGCCTGGCATTAGGGACAGTGCTTCTGATCGGAAGTGCCGCAGCCTATTTTACGGATACAGAACAGGTGAAAAATCATCTGACCATCGGAAAAGTAGATATTACACTGACAGAACCAAAATGGGATGCGGTACCGGAAAAAGAAAAACAGGATATAACGCCTAATAAAAAATTGATCAAGGACCCTAAAGTGACCAATGTGGGAATAAATGATGCATTTGTCTTTGTCACAGTGCAGGTGCCTGTTGCCAACGTCATTACCGCAAATCAGGATGGAAGCAGAAATCCTAAGGCACTCACAGAGCTTTATTCCTGGACAGTCAACAGCGGCTGGACAAAAATGGGAAATGCGGCTGATATCAAAAATGAGAGTAATATAGTAGTGGCCCATGAATATAAGTATGTATACGGAACAGAATCTGCCTGTACTGCGCTGGCAAAAGGCATCACAACACCGGAGTTGTTCAGCTCTGTAACCTTTGCCAATGTGATCGAAGGAGAGAAGATGCCTGATGGAACTTCCATGGAGGAGGCAGAGACAGATATTGATCTGAAGGCTTTTGCCATTCAGACCACAGACCTCACAGAGAAGGATGTGACAGACCCGGCAAATGTTTGGAAAATTTTTGAAACGCAGAACAAATCATGACGGAGTAAAATAATTTGTCAAGGCATATTTTTAACGGAGCCAGACAATACTAGTTTTGTATGAAGAAATTGCAGGAGGTAATGCCATGAATCGTTATTTACCAATACGAAAGGTATACGCCAGAGAAGTATTAGACTCCAGAGGAAATCCGACAGTGGAAGTAGAAGTGACAGTCGGTGAAGGAATAGTGGGAAAAGACGGGGTGACGGGAAGGGCCATTGTACCCTCCGGTGCATCTACGGGCAGGTTTGAGGCAGTTGAACTGAGAGACGGAGAAAAAAGGTACAGAGGCCTGGGTGTCCAGAAGGCTGTGAACAATGTCAACGTTAAGCTGGCAGATGCTGTGCTTGGAGAAAACGCACTGAGACAAAGCTATATTGACAGTCTTCTTCTTGAAGCAGACGGAACAGACAACAAAGAGCATATAGGTGCCAACGCAGTTCTGGGAGTATCCCTGGCTGTGGCAAAGGCGGCTGCCAAAGCACTGAAACTTCCTCTTTATCAGTATCTTGGCGGATGTCATGCAAAGAGAATGCCGGTTCCCATGATGAATATTCTAAATGGAGGAAAACATGCAGACAATACTGTGGATTTTCAGGAATTTATGATCATGCCCGTGGGAACAGAGAGTTTTCATGAAGGGCTGCGCATGTGTACAGAAATCTATCAGGCTCTGAAAAAAATCCTGAAAGATAAAGATTTATCTACAGGCGTAGGTGATGAAGGTGGTTTTGCGCCGAATTTAAGCAGCGCCCGGGATGTTTTTGAAATTTTGAATCAGGCTGTGGAAAAGTGCGGCTATGCACCGGGGGAACAGATCTGCTATGCTATGGATGCTGCGGCAAGCGAACTGTATGACCAGGAAAAAGACTGTTACTATTTTCCGGGGGAATCTCAGATGAACGGCAGTGAGGTACAGAGAAGTTCCAGAGAGATGGTAGAATACTACAGGGATTTGCTCGATAAGTTTCCTATTGTTTCTATTGAAGATGGCTTACATGAAGATGACTGGGATGGATGGCAGCTCATGACTCAGGAACTGGGAGAAACGGTACAGCTTGTGGGAGACGACCTGTTTGTGACAAACGTAAAGAGGATCAAATGCGGGATCAAATTAAACGCGGGTAATGCGGTACTCGTAAAGGTAAACCAGATCGGTACTCTTACTGAGGCCATGGATGCTGTGGAAATGGCGCAGAAAGCCGGATACAGAGCCGTGATCTCTCACCGCTCTGGCGAGAGTGAGGACACTTTTATTGCGGACCTGGCTGTTGCGGTGAATGCGGGACAGATCAAGACCGGAGCGCCATGCCGCTCAGAGCGTACAGCAAAATATAACAGACTTCTCAGGATTGAAGACGCTCTTGGCGCACAGGCATGTTATGAAACACCATTCGAGAGATAACAGAGACAGCATAGATAGCATAGATAGCAGAGTGCAGCGGTTTCCGGCCCGGTTATAGAGAAGGCCATTGTTACAGAACAGGAAACTTCACTTTCCGTATACTGCGAACATCTGCTATTATTTCCAGAAACAGGTTAGAATCATTGAAAAACAGTTGAAATCTCGGAAATACTGTGATACACTAATTTTGTTTGACGATTAGGAGGTGTGATCATGGAAATTTTGAGAATTGTACTGACGATTTTATTCGTTATTGATTGTATTGGGTTGACCGTTATTATTCTGATGCAGGAAGGAAAATCTCAGGGACTTGGCACGATCGCCGGTATGGCTGATACCTATTGGGGTAAGAACAAAGGCCGTTCAATGGAAGGGGCACTGGTTAAAGCCACAAAAATCATGGGGATTTTATTCTTTGTTCTGGCACTGGTTTTGAATCTGAAATTTTAAGAGATGGCACTCTTGCAGTCACGCAAGGGTGTCATATTTTTATAGGCGAAAGACGCCTTTAGTTAGGAGTAAATATTTGAAAAAAAATGCACAGGTAAAAAAACGCAAGAAGATGCTGTATGAAATCATGTGCTGCAAGGAGTATACACCCATGAGGGCAAAAGACCTGGCAGTGCTTCTGCAGATTCCGGCCGGCAAAAGGGATGAGCTTCATAAAATCCTGGACATGCTGCTGGAAGAGGGAAAGATCAGCATCAACAAGCGGGGCCGCTATGAAGCGGTGAGAAAAGAAAATGGGAAGAAGCAAAAAGAACCTTCCCGTGAACAGGAGAAGAAGAGCAAAGGAAAACGGGAATTCTATCTGACAGGAACCTTTGTGGGCAATGCCAAAGGCTTCGGCTTTGTGGAAGTGGAAGGTGAGGAGGAGGATATTTTTATCTCCGAGGAACACACAGGAGATGCTCTTCACAAAGATACCGTTCAGATACGGATCATAAAAGAGGAAAGAGACGGACGCCGGAGAGAAGGCGCGGTAGTTAAAGTTCTGGAGCGGGGAATGAAAGAGGTTGTGGGCACATATGAAAAAAGTGACAGCTTCGGTTTCCTGGTTCCTGACAACAGAAAGTTTTCCAAAGATATCTTTATTCCCATGGAACACTCCATGGGAGCTGTCAGCGGTGATAAAGTGGTGGCAGCGATCCGTAATTACGGCAGCAGAAGCAGAAATCCGGAGGGAAAAGTAAAAGAAATTCTGGGACATAAGGGTGAAAAGGGCGTGGACGTTATGTCAGTGGCCAGAAGCTATGACCTGCCTATGGAATTTCCGGAAAAGGTACTGAACCAGGCAGATAGAATCAAGGAAAGCCTCAATGAAGGGGATTATTACGGCCGTATGGACTTACGGGACTGGACAATGGTCACCATTGACGGCGAGGACGCAAAGGACCTGGATGATGCGGTATCCATTACCAAAGAAGGGGAATTTTACCGTCTGGGTGTGCACATTGCCGATGTGAGCAATTATGTACAGTACAACAGCGCACTTGACAGAGAGGCTTTAAAAAGAGGTACCAGTGTCTATCTGGTTGACCGGGTGATCCCCATGCTTCCCAAAAAGCTGTCCAATGGTATCTGCTCTCTGAATGCAGGGGAAGACCGCCTGGCACTCAGCTGTCTGATGGATATCGACAAAAAGGGAAATGTGATCGGCCATAAGATAGCCGAGACCGTCATACATGTGGACCGGCGTATGACATATACAAATGTGAAAAAAATCCTGCTTCATGAGGATGAAGAAGTTACCATGGAATATGCGGAACTGGCGCCCATGTTTTTTCTTATGCAGGAGCTGTCAGGAATCCTGAGAAAGAAAAGAGGAAAAAGAGGAGCCATTGATTTTGATTTTCCGGAAAGTAAGATAAAATTGGATGAGAATGGCAGACCCACAGAGATATATCCTTATGAGCAGAATGTGGCAACAGAGATCATAGAAGATTTTATGCTTCTGGCAAATGAGACAGTTGCGGAGGAGTATTATTTCAGAGACATTCCTTTCGTATACAGAACACATGATGATCCGGACCCGGAAAAGATGGAGGCAGTCCTGACTATGATACGCGGAACCGGAATCCGGGTAAAAAAGGCAAAGCAGGAGATCCATCCCAAAGAGGTGCAGCGCATTTTAGATGAGATTGAGGGTATGGACTGTGAGCCGTTCTTTTCCAGACTCCTGCTGCGCTCCATGAAGCAGGCAAAATACACCATAGACTGCAGCGGCCACTTTGGACTGGCGGCCAGATATTACTGCCATTTTACTTCCCCGATCAGGCGGTATCCTGATCTGCAGATACACAGGATCATCAAAGAGACTATTCACGGAAGAATGACCCAGGAAAAGAAAAAGCACTACGCTGATCTCCTGGACGCAGTGGCAAACCAGTCCAGCACCCTGGAGCGCAGGGCAGAGGAAGTGGAACGGGAAACAGTTAAAATGAAGAAGGCGGAATATATGGAATCCCATATAGGTGAAGTCTTTGAAGGCACCATATCCGGAGTTATGGAATGGGGTCTCTATGTAGAACTGCCAAATACCATCGAAGGGCTGGTTCATGTAAATACTCTCACAGATGACTATTATATCTTTGACAGGGAACATTACAGCCTGACGGGTGAAAGCAAAAAAAGACAATATATTATGGGCCAAAAAATAAAGGTTCGGGTGGAAAATGCAGATATCGTAACAAAAACAGTGGATTTTTCACCCGTAACAGAGGAAAGCCAGGAAATGGCGGGAGGAAAGGAATAAAATTATGGGAAAAGAATCAGGGATTCGTCTGATCGCAAACAATAAAAAAGCCTATCATGATTACTTTATAGAAGATACCTATGAAGCAGGGATCGAGCTTGCAGGAACTGAGGTCAAATCCATGCGAATGGGAAAATGCAGCATCAAGGAATCCTTTATCCAGATCGACAGAGGAGAGGTTTTCGTCTGGGGCATGCATATCAGTCCTTATGAAAAAGGGAATATTTTTAATAAAGATCCGCTGAGGACCAGAAAACTTTTGCTCCATCAGTATGAGATCCGCAAAATCGCGGCTAAAATAGCAGAGAAAGGTTATACTCTGGTACCGCTTAAGGTTTACTTTAAAGGAAGTCTTGTAAAAGTGGAAATCGGGATCGCAAAAGGTAAGAAACTGTATGATAAGAGACAGGACATTGCCAAGAAGGATCAGAAAAGAGAAGCTGAGCGGGAATTCAAAGTAAAGAACCTGTAAGTGCTGCGCAGAAACAAATCCAGTGAAAAGCGAGGAGACCAACATGAAATTTTGTGACATGCCATATGAGAGAATTGACTTTGAGAAGGTAAAAGAGGAACTGTTGGAACTGATGGAGGCTTTCAAATCAGCCGGAAGTGCTCAAAAACAGTTTGAAATCCACAAAAAATACTATGCACTTTCAGATAAAGTTTCCACACAGGTCACCCTGGCATCTATCCGGCACAGTATGGATACCACAGATGTGTTTTATGAAAAGGAAAAGGCTTATTACGATGAACAGGTGCCTGCCTACAGCAATTTGACAGTAGAGTATTTGAAACTTCTGTATCATTCCCGGTTCAGGGAAGAGTTGGAGCAGATCATCGGGGCTGTGGCATTTAAGAACATGGAACTATCCTTCCGCTCTGTGAGTGAAGCTGTAATTCCGCTTATGCAGGAAGAAAATGCGCTGGTCACCGAATATGAAAAACTGCTGGCCAGTGCAAAAATAGACTGGGACGGGGAAGTCTTAAATCTTTCTCTTTTAGGTCCTTATCTCAAGCATAAAGACCCGGAAGTCCGCAAAAGAGCATATGAAAAACAAAATGCGTTCTTTCTGAGCATTTCAGATAAACTGGATGAGCTGTATGATAAACTTGTAAAAAACAGGACGCTTCAGGCAAAAGAACTGGGGTTTGAAAGCTATACGGAATTGGGATATCTGCGTATGCAGCGGAACAGTTACCAAAGAGAACAGGTGGAGAATTTAAGGCGTCAGGTGAAAGAGGTCTTTGTACCGTTTGCAGAGAGTCTGTATGAACACAGGAGAGAGCGCCTGGGTCTGTCAAAAATGTATTTTTCGGATGAACAGGTATATGGCAGAGAGGGAAATCCCCAGCCTTTCGGAACACCGGAAGAAATTCTGAAAGCCGGACAGAGAATGTATGGGGAGCTTTCAAAGGAGACCAGGGAATTCTTTGATTTTATGATGGAAAATGAACTTCTGGATGTGTTTGGAAGAAAAACAAAGGCAGTTGGCGGATATATGACATATATTCCGGATTATAAATCTCCATTTATTTTTGCTAACTTTAACGGGACCAGCGACGATGTGAATGTCATCACCCATGAGTGCGGTCATGCCTTTCAGGGATATCTGGCTTCCGAGGATCCTATTCGTGAACATGCGGATATCGGCATGGAGACCGCTGAGATCCATTCCATGTCAATGGAATTTTTCTCAGAACCTTGGTATGCCCTGTTTTTTGCAGGTGACAAGGCAAAGGCGTATCAGGAAATGCATCTGGAAGATGCGGTTTTATTCATTCCTTACGGCTGTATGGTGGATGAATTCCAGCACAGGATATACGATGAGCCTGACATGACTCCGAAAGAAAGAAAACTGGTCTGGAAGGAGCTGGAGCGTGTCTATAAGCCGCATTTGGATTACGGAAGCCTGCAGTTTTTTGCCGAGGGCGGTTACTGGCAGCGGCAGCATCACATTTACAGTTTTCCTCTGTACTATATTGATTATGTGATCGCGCAGCTCTGTGCTTTTGAATATAAAAACAAAATGCAGGAAAATTATGAGGAGGCATGGAGGAGCTACTTACAGCTCTGCAGACTGTCTGCATCTGACTTTTTTGAGAATCTACTGCAAAAAGCCGGCCTGCGTTCTCCGTTTGAGGATGGATGCATTCGTGAGATCGTGGACAAATTACAAAAGGATATCCACAGCTAAAGGGCGGCGGCCGGGACAGCATCCCGGCCGCTGTAGGTGCCCTTAAGCCTGTCATTGAGTCTGCTCTGCGTGGGAGCTTCTGCGGCGGTATATGAGAAGGTATACGGCCATCCAGAGCATGCAGTGCAGCAAAAGTACAAAGATATATTCCCCTATCTGTCTGCCATCTCCGGTTATCAGGTCCAGGATCCCGTAAAATGCGGCACTGGCCGGGAGCAGATATGTTGCGGTGTGAAGAATACTGTCTTTTGAAATGGTCAGATAGAACAGCACCGGGGGAGCCAGAAACAGTATCATTACCATTTTGATACAGATAATGCCCGACATAAGCCCGTCTGAAAAGTGTCCGATGAACAGTCCTGCAAGTGCGGCAAGAAAAGCGGACAATAAAATGATCAAAAACAGGGGAAAAACCATGCTCCATGTTGTGCGTATACAGATGAGTGCAGTAAAAGCAGCAGACAGCACGGCGCCTATATATCCAAGAGAAATTTTCTGTATCATATAGTCCATCTCAGTCATGGGTATCACTTCATTTACATATCCGATCCCTTCTTCTTTTTCACTGATTATATTCATTGCATTGAAGGTGCATCCCATGAACATTGCAGTTACCATGGTGATAGCTGTAAGTAAAGGCTTTAAGACGTCATGGTCATTGCTTTTTCCCGGTATAAGATTCACTTCACAGGAGGAAAGATTTGCTCTTTCTTCATAGAGCTGGGGAAGGATACCCCCAATTACAGTATTCACTTCCAATTCATCACCGGACAGAACAGAGGCGATCCTTTTTTCCTTTTGTATAACACCGATAAGCTGTGTGGCAGGCTCATTGATGGCGTTTTCAAACTCCTGCATATTATCCAAAATCTCTACCCGGCCTATGCTTTTTAGCCAAATTATCGTATCGGAGGTAAGATTCCCCTTTACAGCAGCGAAGGCTGTTTCACTGACAGAGGAAAAACTTATGCCTGACAGGAGGTTAAGGGCCAATCCTGCAAGGATAGGCAGGAGAAAGGTCAGAATACACATTTTATCACGTCTTATATTTTTTAACTGATATTTTATACCTGTCATATTACCCCTCCTTTGCCATTTCCCGTACAAGTGCCCTGCGGACCATAAGAAACAGAGAGAAAACAGCAGTCACACATGCAGCATAGTAGAGGATTCCCGCCGGCTTTATGCCAAAATATGCGTTTTTCACAGCCATGAACAAGTGATACATAGGATGGAATGAGATCCAATCCCATGCTATGCCGGTCTGCCCCGCAAGAAATACAGGGGTTGTGATAAATACGGCCAATATCAGATAAAAAAGTGAAAACTGCCGGAATCCCTGTAGCAATATGGCACATAAGAAACCTGTAAGTGCCATGATAAGGGACAGGATACCTGCCTGGACCAAAACTGCAGGCAATACGGAAAGTCCCTCAGAAAGCCCCAAATTCATCAAAGTCAGTAAAAGGGTGAATACTAAATCTGCCAGCAGAAAGAGCAGCAGTTTTGATAATAGGAAGAAGGTCTCCCTGACAGGCAGCGTACTGTGCACCCGGATCACACCCATCTGTTTTTCCTTAAATAGTGTGGAAGCCAGACCGAGAAAACCTACGGCTGACAGTTCAAAAAAGAGAAATTCACAGGTGATCTCCCGACGGCTTTTCATTTCTTTGTCATTGCTTCCTATGATCTCGGTTTTGGAGGCAGATCCAGTGGAGAGCCGCGACAGGGCGTAGGCTGTCCGAAGATTGTCAGTGCTCTCAATACCGGAGGAGACCATATAGATTTCCGGGACTTTGCTCGAGGCATCAATTCCCACGGAATAGCCGTCCAAACAGGCTTGATGCAGTTGATCCAGGCTCTCTGTTTTTACAGTATCAGGAGATACGGTATTATAGATGCCATGAGGATCATAGAGATACACAGGATAGATCTGTTGGTCTAAACGAACATAGACCAGGTTAATATAGCAGGAATAGAGAATAAGAGAACCGAGTGTCAGCAGAAAAAACTTTGATGCCAGCATCAGACGGAAATCCTTTTTGACCAGAGAAACGATAACATACCTCATTATATCAGCCCCTTTCCTGTATATTGGATGAAAATATCTTCTAATGTAGGTTCTTTAGAGTGGATACTGATGATTTTTTCGTATGGGAAGGGAAATGCCTGACTCATCCGGGTCAATTCAAGACTGGATGTGCATCTTTTCTGCTCATAAAGATATGCGATTTCCACTGTATGACTTCTCTTTTGTTCTTTTAATCTTTGGGGCGTGTCCAGTGCTTTGATCTCTCCGTCTGCGATAAAAGCAACCCGGTCGCAAAGCAGGTCAGCATCCATCATATTATGGGTTGTGAGAAAGACAGTGGTGCCTTTTCTGCGCTCCTCCTCAATGATCCTTCGGAACAGCACGGCCCCTGCGGGGTCAAGTCCGCTGGTCGGCTCGTCCAGAAACAGCAGCCGGGGATTATTTATCAGTGCCCTGGCCATGCTGACACGCTGTCTCATGCCTTTTGAGTAAGAGGAGACAGGCTTTTTCAGGAAATCTTTTTTAAATTCCAGCATGTCCAAAAGCTCTTCGGCGTCTCTTCGTCTGTCAGCCGGATAGAAAGAGGCGAAATAATCCAGATTGTCAAGAGCACTTAGATTCGTATAAAGATAGGGAAATTCAAAAAGGACACCGATCTGGCTGCGGAAATCCATTTTGTTATCCATGGGCATCCGGTTAAAAAGACGAAGCTCTCCCAGATAACCGCCCAGTATCCCAGTCAATATCTTTTGGGTTGTGGATTTGCCGGATCCGTTGGGTCCCAGAAAACCGAAAATTTCCCCGTCATCCACAGAAAAGCTCAGTCCGTGCAGGATTTCCTGGCCTTTCTTATAAGAAAAACGCAGATTTTTAACATCAATCATGATCCATCCCCCCATTTATCTTTTTTTCCATTTTCTTTTTCGCGCAGCCGTCTGTTCCACCATTTCACAAATTTAACTTTAAGGGGTATGGAGAGCACTAAGACTACAGCCAGTATAAGCCACCAATACCATTCAAGTCCTAAAAACATAAATTCACCTCCCTTATATAGGAGAGCCTATACAAAGGAGGTGAATTCAGTATGGGACTGGTGTGAAGTTTATGTGAAGAAATACTATGGATCATGTACTGATAGGAAAAGAGAAATAGAATTCTACTCCAGTATCCAAATTCCGGACACCATATGGAACCTGATAGACAGAGAGCACCTGGGCTACAATAGCCAGGCCCAATCCGGAACCGCTGCCTGCAGTATTTTCTCCGCGGTAGAATTTGGTCCAGATTTTTGAAAGTTCCTGTTCCGGTATAGGGCTGCACTGGTTAAACAGGGAAAAGGAGAGTTCCTTTTGGGTACAGCTTATGGCGAGGTGGATATCACCGCCCTTTTCTACATTCTTTTTTGCGTTTTCTATGAGATTGTCCAGTACCTGTTCCATGCGCTTGGGGTCAGCATAGATCAGAATGGGATCATCTGGGAGTTGATAAGTAAAACGGTAATCTGTGTGGGGAGTGTCAAGAAGCAGACGGCCTGCAGAGGTCTCTGCCATTTCAAGAAAATCAAAGGTTTTGTTTGAAAGTTCTGCAAATCCCCCCTCCAGTGCTGACAGGTCCAAGAGTGATACCAGCATGTGATTTATCCGATCCCCGGCAGATAATATGGCGTCCGTATACTGCTGCTTTTTGGTTTCGTCCACTTCGTCTTTTAATCCCTCGGTATAGGCACGTATAAGCCCAAGAGGTGTTTTCATCTGATGTGACAGATTGTCCGTAAGCTCTTTTCTCTGAACCTGAAGGAGACGTTCCCTGCGCACTTCTTTTTCAAGCTGCGTATTTGCATGTTCCAGTTTTTGCAGAGCGTCCTGTAAATTGGCGGACATAGTATTTAAGCTTTGGGAGAGTCTGCCGAATTCATCATTGGAATCTATCCGGCACCGGGCCGTAAAGTCCAGAGAGGCCATTCGCTCTGCCTCCTGATTGATTTCATTGAGAGGTTTTGAAATCAGGCGCCCAAGCAGATGATCCACCAGAAGGACCATGGATGCCATAAGGAGGAACCATATCAGAAAAGCAAAACTGCGGTTTGTGGGCAGCTCCGAAGTAAACAGATAGAACAGAACAATGATGCCTCCCACTAATTTTGAGAGCAGGAGAGTTTTTTTGCGGACCGTGGTCAGTCCAAACGCGGACAATATTTTTTTCATGATCATACCTCGAACTTATAGCCGGAACGGATCAGGGTGACAATATGTTGTCCTTCGGATCCAAGCTTCTGGCGCAGAGTCTTGATGTGGGTATCTACGGTTCTGGTGTTTCCCTCAAAATCATATCCCCAGATGCGGTTGAGCAGTTGGTCACGGGAAAAAACCTGGTTTTTATTCAGCATAAAAAGGCGCAGCAGTTCAAATTCTTTATGAGTCAGCGAAAGATCCATGCCGCATACCGTGACTGTGCGGGAGGACAACTGCAGTACAATTTCACCTGCGGTTATCATATCCTGAGGGTTTGCGGATGCGGCACGGCGCAAAAGCGCATTGATCTTGGCAAGAAGTATTTTGGGACTGAACGGTTTTGTGATATAGTCGTCAGCACCGTATTCATAGCCCTTTAATTTGTCAGTCTCGCTGTCTTTTGCTGTGAGAAATATAATAGGAATGCTGCACATTTCCCTGGCAATACGGCATACGGAAAAGCCGTCCAGATGGGGCATCATAATATCCAGGACCGCCAGATCAACAGGATTATTTTTCAGTATTGTCACAGCGTCTATGCCATCGTCTGCTGTGATACAGGTATGTCCCCCATGGCGCATATAGTCAGTCAAAATATCCTGCATGCCTTTTTCGTCCTCAGCAATTAATATTAGTGCCATCGCTGCTGCCTCCTGTTCCCTTTGATCTTCCGGTAAAAAGTTATATTTGCTGTATCAAAATATTCTATGTCAGAAGTTTCTATGTCAAAAGTCATATTTTATTATATTACGTTACAAAAGGGAATGCAAACAGAAAGAAAAGAGCTGTTCCGGTAATAATTCAGCATTCTACTGTCCCGCGAGGTGTTGCCTTGCATTTGCAAGGCAATCCCGAGACAGCCACGCGCCAGACTGCAGTTTTGCAGTCTGAGTGCATGCCCCTTACAGCTATGAGACCGGATAGCTGAATCGAAAACTGACCCATACAGACAGCTTTTTAGGAAATGAAATTAAGACCATGATCAGTCATGAAAGAGGCCGCGGCGTTTTGCCTCAGAGATTATTTTGTCAAGCACCTCCTGTTCACTCTTGGTACTTTTGAAAGTACCTTCCAACCTGGAATCACACTTAGTTTCAAGCTTATCATCCAACCTGGAATCGCACTTAGTTTCAAGCTTATCATCCAACCTGGAATCGCACTTAGTTTCAAGCTTATCATCTAGCCTGGATTCACACTTAATTTCAAGTTTATCTTCCAACTTGACTTCACATTTAGATTCTTCGCCGGTCTGCTTTTTTGTTTGGATTTCTGCCTTTTTCTCAGAGCTTTTCAATTGCTCACCCCTGATACCATTATAAAACTGTGAAATGTGTAGGTGAACTGGTAAATAATGGAAATAGAGCTGCCTATCTTAAGAGACTTATGTATTCCGGTATACTGTGTAGGCAATAATATCAATAAACTCACTGTTTGAAGGACATCTGGAAAGTTTACAGCCGGATAGTTCCTGCAGATAAGCTTTATTATTGTCCCAGCACTTTTCAATAACGGTCCGGATGTCCCGTTCCACACTGACTTTGGTAACACCATATTTATGAGCGATGACAGGATAGATATCTTTTGTCACTTTGAGACATTCATCGTAATTCTCGGCGGCAATGTGAATGGCGTCGAGCAGATAGCGGTATCCCTTGTATTTCGATGTAATGCCAAATTGTCTTATGATTTTATCCTTTGTATGCATATTTAATTACCCTCCTCATGTTTTCTATAATATTATAGAGGAGAATGGCAGACAGGAAGGAAAGTTCGACATTATAATACAAAAAAAGACCTGAGAATCATAGTGGGGAGTACAATATGATTCAAGGGGAGTACAATGGAATTCAGTATTTTTGGATGATTTAAGAACAAAAAAAGACCCGGATGCCGGTAAAACCGGGCATTCCGGGTAAATGAAAAGTGGACCTGGCGGGAATCGAACCCGCGTCCGAAAGTCTATCCCTTGAGGCATCTCCCATCACAGTCATTCTTTTAACATTCCCTTATACAACCGCCGGATGACAGGCTGATGTACTCAGTAGCTTCATGAATCTTTTACTTTCTCAAAGCTTTGAAAGTAAAGGGCCCTGCAAAGTCGATGCCGGATTCCCAGGCAGCAGGTGACCTGGGGCCGACAAGCTGCAATTAGGCAGCTAACGCTAAATTATTATTGTCTGCGTTTATATTTAAGTTCCAGGTTGTTGCGCAGTCCCGGAGTCTGCGGATGGCTTCCCCAACTTCAAAACCCCCGTCGAAACCAGTACAAGCCCATTACTGGACTTCACTGTGGAAGTATACTATAGAATAGCGTTTTTTTTGTGTTTTGTCAAGGGAAAATGATAAAAAAATTCCGGGGCGGTCAGCGCCGTTCAGAGCAGAAGACTTGTATTATTGCATGGTGAAGCACAGAAAAATCCCGAATCTGCCGGCCTCAAAATGCGGACACCGGGATAAAGAGACCAGGCTTGACAGATAAATCTGTCTGGGATAGACTTATTTTAGATTCAGATGAAGAATAAGGGGAAAGCAGAGAATAGGGCTGTTATGGACCGTTTCTTTGCAGACAGGGGAAATATGAAGCTTTTTCATAAAAAAAGAAGATTCCGGTATGGTTTTTTGATGCTCTTTATACTCCTTACCGCGCTTGCAGTGCCTGTGTGGGGACGGGCCGGCGGTGGTGGAAGTTCAGGAGGCGGCGGAGGATCAGGCGGAGGAGGCGGATACAGCGGCGGTTCCGGCGGTAACAGCTACCACAGTGGCCGTTCCTCATCCCGCAGCAATTTAGTGGGAAACATTGTGTTCGGGGTTAATGCTGTTCTGATCACCTGCGGCGGCGCCATTGTATTTACCGTAAAATCTAAAAAAGCAGCCATGAAAAGTAAAAATCTCATGCGTCAGTACGAAAAAATCGGGGGAAACTGGGATTACAGGGAAGTACAGCGTCAGGTGGAGGAGGCCTACTTTGAAATACAGGAGTGCTGGAGACGGATGGATGCCAGCTATGCCGCAGCTTATCTAAGCACAGAACTGCTGGAGGATTTTAACATGAAGATCCAGTGGATGGAAGTGAGAGAGGAAGCAGTGGTACAGAAGCATGTAAAGCTGTTGAGCGCAGTGCCTGTCTGTGCCAGTGATGAACCGGGGGAGGAGAATGACAGTATCTGGTATCTGATACACGGCAGTATGGTGGGATACTATATTAACAGGAACACAGGAATCTGTGTGCGCGGCAATACGAAAAAAGAGAGCTTTTACGAATACTGGAGATTTGTTTACCGCAATAAGCGCTGGGTCCTCCAGGAAATCAGGCAGCAGGACGAAATTGATATCAATCAGTTTATATAATAGTGTTTGTTCACAGATTCAACAAATATTTTTGTTATATTTATCAATAGACGGCAGGAGCCATCTGATCTCTTCCTGTGAGGGGATAAGCAGCAGAGATAACGTGACTATTTTGCCCTCAGTTTCAGGAATATGGCTGCGATACGGACATAGAGCGGAAAAGGTACATAGAAAAAACGGACAGAAGGAGTCTGTGAGAATAGAAAGAGGTAAGCTATATGGAGAAATGTAAGATATTGGTAGTGGATGATGAGAGCAGGATGCGCAAATTGGTGCGGGACTTCCTGGTAAAGAAAGACTTTGAGGTGCTGGAGGCCGGTGACGGTGAGGAGGCACTGGACATTTTTTATGCCACAAAGGATATTGCCCTTTTGATCCTTGATGTCATGATGCCGAAGATGGATGGCTGGGAGGTATGCAGGGAAATTCGCAGGGACTCCAAGGTGCCCATTATTATGCTGACAGCCAGAGGAGACGAAAGGGATGAGCTTCTGGGATTTGAACTGGGTGTGGATGAGTATATTGCAAAGCCTTTCAGCCCCAAGATACTGGTAGCAAGAGTGGAAGCTATCCTGAGAAGAGCCAATATCTGCGGAAGCAGTGATGTTCTCTCTGCCGGCGGCATTGAGGTGAATAAAGCTTCCCATATTGCCACTATTGACGGGGAGCCTATGGAACTGAGTTATAAGGAATTTGAGCTGTTGACATATTTCCTTGAAAATCAGGGGATTGCACTTTCCAGAGAGAAAATATTGAATTCTGTATGGAATTATGATTATTTTGGCGATGCCCGCACCATTGATACCCATGTGAAGAAACTTCGCAGCAAGCTGGGAGATAAGGGTGAATACATCAAAACAATCTGGGGTATGGGATACAAGTTCGAGGTATAAGATATGAGAAGATCAATTAAGGTGCGTCTGGCGGTTTCTTTTATTGGAATCATGCTATTGTCGCTTTTGTCCATCACGGCAGTGAACCGACTGTTTCTGGAGAAATACTATATCTCTAGAAAGGCAGATTCCCTGGAAACCGTTTATAAGGCATTGAATGAGCAGGCTTACAACGATCCGGAGGGAAGGACGCACCTGCAGGGACTCTGTATTGAAAAAAACATTTCCTGGGTTCTTGTGGATGTGAGTACCCAGGACTGGACCATCATAGCCAACGATGGGCGGAATCCGGACTTGCTGGCGACCAGGCTTCTCTTTGGATATATATGGGGTATGATGCCGGAAAACAGAGAGGTTATTTCAAATAATGATTCCTATACATTGGAGCAGAATACAGACGACAAAGAAAATGTGGTATATCTGGATATGTGGGGGATAATGGAGAACCGAAGCTGTGCATTCCTGATCCGTATGCCCATGGCGAGCATCAGGGACAGTGTGGAAATCTCCAATATGTTTTACATTTATATCGGACTTCTTGTGATCATGATAAGCAGCGGGGCAATCTGGTTTATGAGCAAGAGAATAACAAAGCCCCTGCTGGAACTGACGGAAATCTCCAGACGCATGAGCAACCTGGACTTTGAAGCAAGATATGAAGGCGGAGGGGAGGATGAGATCGGTACCTTGGGTGAGAATTTCAACAAAATGTCTGAGGAACTGGAGCATACCATATCTGAGCTGAAAACCGCCAACAATGAGCTGCAGGAGGATATTGAGCAGAAGAAACAGATTGATGAGATGCGCAAGGAATTCCTCTCCAATGTTTCTCATGAGCTGAAGACTCCCATTGCACTGATCCAGGGCTACGCGGAGGGATTGAAAGAATGTATCAATGACGATGCGGAGAGCAGGGAGTTTTACTGTGAAGTCATCATGGACGAGTCTGCCAAGATGAACAATATGGTGAAAAAGCTGCTGACTTTAAACCAGCTTGAGTTCGGCAATGACCAGACAGCTATGGAACGGTTTGATCTGACAGATCTTGTAAGAGGCGTAGTGCAGGCAGCACAGCTTCTGGCAGACCAGAAAGAGGCGCAGATCGCTTTCCCGCAGGTGGAGCCTGTATATGTGTGGGGCGATGAGTTTAAAGTGGAGGAAGTGGTGACAAACTATGTGTCCAACGCTTTGAATCATGTGGACGGGGATAAGAAGATTGAGGTCAAGATCATGAGAAAGGACAATCATGTGCGCCTCTCTGTCTTTAACACAGGTAAACCTATCCCTGAGGAGGATCTGGATAAAATCTGGATAAAGTTCTACAAAGTTGACAAAGCCCGGACACGGGAGTATGGCGGAAGCGGTATTGGTCTGTCTATTGTAAAGGCGATCATGGAGAGTATGCACCAGAAGTTCGGAGTTGTCAATTATGACAACGGTGTGGAATTCTGGTTTGAACTAGAAGAGAAATGATGGCAGGTAACAGTTCAGCTTTCCACTGTCCCGCGAGGTGCTGCCTTGCATTTGCAAGGCAATCCCGAGGCAGCCACGCGCCAGCCTGCAGTTTTTGCAGTCTGTGTGCATGCTTTTGTTGCTATGAGGCCGAAAGGTTGAATAGTAATGATGACAGAGCCGGTTCTGCGACACCTCCTTGCATTTTTCGATGGATTCTGCTAAACTAGAGAACATGATAAAAATGCAGGAGGGATGATTTATGCCGCCTTTACAGGGAGAATGGCTGGAGGCTTTAAAGCCGGAATTCGGAAAACAATATTATAAACAATTGTTCGCAAAGGTGGGGCAGGAGTACCAGACGAGAAAGGTATTCCCCGCACCGGACGATATTTTCAATGCATTTCATTTTACCCCCTTAGACCAGGTAAAAGTGGTCATTTTGGGACAGGATCCTTATCACAATGACGGACAGGCTCACGGCCTGTGTTTTTCTGTGAAGCCGGATGTGGAAATCCCTCCTTCCCTGGTGAATATTTACCAGGAACTGCAGGAGGACTGCGGCTGCTATATACCCAACAACGGCTATCTGGAAAAATGGGCAAAGCAGGGTGTTCTGCTTTTGAATACAGTGTTGACAGTGCGCGCCCATCAGGCTAATTCCCACAGGGGAATTGGCTGGGAGGAGTTTACGGATGCGGCTATCCGCATTCTGGATGAACAGGACCGGCCTATGGTGTTCCTTTTATGGGGGAGACCGGCACAGATGAAAAAGAGTATGCTCCACAATCCGAATCACCTGATCCTGGAAGCCCCCCATCCCAGTCCGCTGTCTGCTTTCCGCGGATTTTTTGGATGCCGCCATTTCAGCAAGGCAAATGCCTTTTTACAGGAGCATGGCCTGGAGCCGATTGACTGGCAGATAGAAAACAGATAGAGGAATTTGGACAAATGGGTAAAAAGAATAGTAATACATTAGTGAAAAATGCGTCTTTTTTAATGGTTGCGGCGCTGATATCCAAGATCATCGGAATGATATACAAAAGCCCCCTGTCTTCGCTTCTGGGAAGAGAGAGCTTTGCCTGCTTTCAGTTTGCACAGAATGTATATTTTATTCTGTTGATGATCGCATCCTTCAGCATTCCCCAGGCTGTATCTAAGATCATGTCAGAGCGGATCGCATTCAAAAGGTATAGAGACGCGCAGAGGGTGTTTAAAGGCGCTCTTTTATACGCAGTCATAGCGGGAGGTATTGTGGCGCTCATATGTGTGTTCGGTGCATCTATCTTAGTGCCGGACAGTGTGGCAAATGCCAGACTGGCCCTTCAGATGCTGGCTCCCACTATTTTTATATCCGGGATACTGGGTGTGTTTCGTGGATATTTTCAGGCATACAGAAATATGATGCCCACGTCCATCTCGCAGATCGTGGAGCAGATAGCAGTTGCGGTTGTGGCGCTTTTGATGGCTAACTTTATGGTAAATCATTTTGCAGGCGCCGGAGAAGATACACTGCAGAGATGGAGTGCAGCCGGAGCAACTATCGGTACAGGAGCGGGAGTCACGGCAGCGCTTCTTTTTATGCTGTTTGTATACAGTGTGAACAGGAAGACCATCAACCGGCGGATCGCCAGGGACAAAGTGTCTGTGGATGAGAGCTATCAGCAGGTAATGAGAAATATTGTGCTGATCGTGGCGCCTATTATCCTCAGTGCGTTTATTTATAATGTGAACGGTTATATCAATGGTGTGATGTACACCAGTATTTCTGATTTCAGAGGCATGGACAACAGTCAGGTAAAGGTGCTATATGCGGAATTTGGCTTTTTCATGACTCTGATCAATATACCTTTGACGCTTGCAAGTACGGCACCTACCTCCATGATCCCTGAGGTCTCCGCCCATTATGCTACTGGGGATGTAAAGGGTGCTATTGAGAAGATCAACAATGCCACATGGATCAGTATGCTGATTTCCATGCCTGCCTCCGTTGGTCTGGCGGTACTGGCTAAACCTGTCACTTCCCTGCTTTTTCCCTCCACAGAGGGTGTGGCAGGACAATTGATGGTGCTGGGTGTTATCACGGTTATCCTGAACAGTACATCCAATATCTCCAATGGTGTTCTGCAGGGTATTGGAAGGGCAAACGTTCCCATGATCAATGCGGCTATATCCCTGGCTGTGGATGTAGTCTTTCTTGCGGTTCTCCTGTTCTTCACCAATACGGGAATCTACGCTGTGGTTATCGCTATGATCGTTTATGCCGTAGTTATGTGTGTTCTCAATGACAGAGCACTGAAGAAATACCTGGGATATCAGAATCCGTGGAAATACGCGTATCTGCCTCCGCTTTTGGCTACCATTCCTATGGGCGCCGTGGCATTTGCAGTGTACAAGGGAGTGAGATTTCTGGCAAAATCTCTGCCCCATTCCAATCTGCTGGCTTTGATCCCTTCTATCGCTCTGGCCGCGGCCGTGTACTTTGTGGCGTACCTCTTTATTGCAAAACCGTCCAGACAGGAACTTCTGTCTCTCCCGGGAGGAACAAAACTGGCTGTGCTGGCACAAAAATTGAAAATAATCTGAAAAATTCATATGTACAATGAATATGGAAAATAGACAAACTGAGAAGTAAAAAGAGAAAAACGGAGAAACGATCAGAGAGATTACCGGAGGAAGAAACAGAGAACGAATGGAGAAACAAACAGAAAAAGGCCAGCAGGCTGCGCTCAGAATGAGCGGTCCGCTGGTCTTTTTCTGTTTATCTTTCTATGCGATATCTCTTACGATCACTGCATTTTACTGCATTTTTTTAAATGCGGTAGAGAGCATCAGCTTAATACGGTTCAGTTGGTTTACTTCACTGGCACCCGGGTCATAATCTATGGCCACAATATTAGAGTCGGGATAATCCTTGCGGATGGCTTTGATGACACCTTTGCCTACAATATGATTGGGCAGACAGCCAAAGGGCTGTGTACACACAATATTCGGCGCTCCGCTGTGGATCAGCTCCATCATCTCTCCGGTCAGGAACCAGCCCTCTCCGGTCTGGTTGCCGATGGATACAATAGGGGCGGCCATTTTAGCCAGGTCTGCGATGTTGGCAGATGGGGTAAAATGTCTGCTCTTGGCAAACTCTTTATTGGCGGCACCTCTGATAAACTCAATGGCTTTAATCCCCAGATTGGCTGTTTTTGCTGAGTTTTTCTTGAAGCCCAGATATTTTGCCTTGAAGTTCTGGTTATAAAAACAGTAACATAAAAAGTCGATCAGATCAGGGCATACAGGCTCTGCGCCTTCTTTTTCCAACAGCTCCGCCAGATGATTGTTGGCAGCAGGCAGGAATTTTACCAGGATCTCGCCGACAATACCGACTCTCGGCTTTTTCTCGTTGGTGATAGGCAGTGTATCAAATTCCCTTATCATCTGTCGGCAGATGCGGTTAAACTGGCCGAAGGTGATGTGTTTTGCGCTTATGAAGCGGATACAGCGTTTCTCCCATTTGCGGTGCAGGGCATTGGCGGAACCTTTGACTGCCTCATAGGGACGCATACGGTAAATACATTTCATCAGGATATCACCAAACACAGCGGCGAAAGCCAATCTGCAGGCTAATTTTGCTGTGATCTTAAATCCGGGATTCTCTTCCAGTCCGCTTAAATTGATGGAAATGACCGGTATGTAGGACATATTTGCCTTGGCAAGTGCCCTTCGGATAAATCCGATATAGTTGGAGGCACGGCATCCCCCTCCTGTCTGTGACATGATGATGGCTACTTTATGCAGATCGTATTTGCCTGAGAGGAGGGCCTGCATGATCTGGCCAACCACCATAAGGGAAGGATAGCAGGCATCATTGTTTACGTATTTAAGGCCTACATCCACGGCTTCCTTGTTGTCATTAGGGAGTACCTCCAGATTGTATCCGCTGGCGTTGAAGGCTGCCTGCAGGATAGAAAAGTGGAAAGGTGACATCTGAGGGCAGAGGATAGTATAGTTTTTCCTCATTTCAGGTGTAAATACTACCTTTTTGATGGATGACGGCGATATTTTCCGCTTGATATGCTGCTCTTCCTTGACACGGAGGGCAGCGATCAGGGAGCGGACACGGATGCGGGCAGCACCCAGGTTGTTCACCTCATCAATTTTCAGGCAGGTATAAATTTTGCCGCTGTCTGAAAGGATTTCATTTACCTGGTCTGTGGTCACAGCGTCCAGTCCGCAGCCAAAGGAATTTAACTGGATCAGATCCAGATTATCCTTTTCCTTCACAAAGTTGGCAGCCGCATAGAGCCTGGTGTGATACATCCATTGGTCATTGACGCGCAGAGGCCGTTCAATAGGAGCCAGATGAGAGACGGAATCCTCAGTCAGCACGGCAATGCCGTAGGAATTGATCAAATCCGGAATACCGTGATGAATTTCCGGATCAATGTGGTAAGGTCTTCCTGCCAGCACAATACCCCGCCGTCCTGTTTTATCCAGATAGCGCAGGGTTTCCTCGCCTTTTCTGCGGATATCCTCCCGGCATTTGGCCATTTCTTTCCAGGCAGCATGGGCAGCATCAGAGATTTCCGTGGAGGGGATATCCTTAAATTCTTCCAACAGACGCTCTGTGATGGTCTCTTCATTGGTCATGGCTAAAAATGGGTTGTGGAATCTGATCTCCGGGTCATTCAGCTCATCAATGTTGTTCTTTATGTTCTCCGCATAGGAGGTGACAATTGGGCAGTTGTAGTGGTTGACAGAGTCCGCAAACTCTTCCCGCTCGTAGGGGATGCAGGGATAGAAGATATATTTGACACCCTGTTTGATCAGCCATGAAACGTGTCCGTGGGCCAGTTTGGCCGGATAGCACTCCGATTCACTGGGAATGGATTCAATGCCCAGTTCATAAATCTTTCTTGTGGAGGTGGGAGAGAGCACCACCTCATACCCCAGCCGGGTAAAGAAGGTATACCAGAAGGGATAATTCTCAAACATGTTCAGAACCCTGGGTATTCCCACCTTTCCTCTGGGGGCTTTATCCTCTGTCAGCGGTTCGTAGGAGAACAGCATTTTGTATTTATAATCAAACAGATTCGGGATATGGTCCTTATTTTTCTCCTTGCCGATGCCGCGCTCACAGCGGTTGCCGGAGATGTACTGGCGGCCTCCTGAAAATTTGTTGATGGTCAGCCGGCAGTTGTTGGTACAGCCCCTGCAGTTAGCCATGGTGGTTTTATACTGAAGGCTGTTGATCTTCTCAATGGGCAGCATGGTGGTTTCCTGTCCCGCTGTATAGCGCTCCCTGGCGATCAGGGCAGCACCGAAAGCACCCATGATCCCGGCAATGTCGGGTCTTATGGCCTCACAGTTGGCAATGCGCTCAAAGCTTCTTAAAACCGCATCGTTGTAGAAGGTTCCCCCCTGTACCACGATATGTTTTCCCAGCTCCGAGGCATCGGATACCTTGATTACCTTATACAGAGCGTTTTTAATAACAGAGTAGGCCAGACCTGCGGAGATATCCGATACCTCAGCGCCTTCTTTCTGGGCCTGTTTCACTTTGGAGTTCATGAATACTGTACATCTGGTTCCGAGGTCAATGGGATTCTTGGCAAAAAGTGCGGCTTTTGCAAAATCCTGTACGCTGTAGTTCAGGGAATTTGCAAATGTTTCGATAAAAGAACCGCAGCCGGATGAGCAGGCTTCATTGAGCTGTACGCTGTCTACTGTATGGTTTTTTATTTTTATGCATTTCATATCCTGACCGCCGATATCCAGGATACAGTCTACCTCAGGATCAAAGAAGGCCGCTGCGTAGTAGTGGGATACTGTCTCCACCTCCCCTTCATCCAGAAGGAGAGCAGCTTTTATCAGTGCCTCCCCGTATCCGGTGGAGCAGGAGTACGCAATTTTCGCCTCACGGGGCAGATGGCTGTAGATTTCCTGAATGGCGCGGATGCTGGTAGCCAGGGGATTGCCGTTATTGTTGCTGTAAAAGGAATAGAGCAGGGAGCCGTCTTCCCCCACCAGTGCGGCTTTTGTTGTTGTGGAGCCGGCGTCAATGCCCAGATAGCAGTTTCCGCTGTAACTGGAAATGTCACCGGTTACTACATTGTAATGGCTCTGCCGCTCATTGAATTTATCATAATCTTCCTTAGTGGCGAACAGAGGCTCCATACGGTTTACTTCAAATTCCATATGTATGTTGGCTGACAGCCTGTCACGCATGGCAGTGACGCTGACAGGAGGTGTGTCCTTTTTCGCGTTCAGCGCAGAGCCGATGGCGGCGAACAGGTGGGAATTGTCAGGAACAATGGTGTGTTCCTCATCCAGCTTCAGTGTGCGGATGAACGCCGTCTTGAGTTCGGATAAAAAGTGAAGCGGACCTCCTAGAAATGCCACATGTCCGCGGATGGGTTTTCCGCAGGCAAGACCGCTGATGGTTTGGTTTACAACAGCCTGGAATATGGAGGCTGAAAGGTCTTCTTTTGTAGCGCCCTCATTGATCAGCGGCTGAATATCTGTCTTGGCAAATACACCGCACCTGGCAGCAATGGGATAGAGTGCTTTGTAATCTTTGGCGTAATCATTCAGCCCGGCGGCATCTGTCTGCAGCAGGGAGGCCATCTGGTCGATAAAAGAGCCGGTTCCTCCGGCACAGATACCGTTCATACGCTGTTCAATATTTCCGCCCTCAAAATAAATGATCTTTGCATCCTCACCGCCCAGTTCAATGGCCACATCGGTTTTGGGTGCCAGTTCCTGTAAGGAGGAGGATACAGCAATAACCTCCTGTACAAAGGGAACCTCCAGATGCTTTGCGAGTGTCAGTCCGCCTGAACCGGTGATCACCGGGAGGACGGAAAATTCCCCCAATTGCTTGTATGCCTTGTCAAGCAGTCCGGCCAGCGTATTCTGGATGTCTGCAAAGTGGCGTTCATAATCGGAGAAAAGAATTTCGTTTTCTTCATTTAAAACTGCAATTTTTACCGTGGTGGAGCCAATATCAATGCCAAGACGGTATACGACTGCAGTATTTTTATTATCTGCTGACATAGTCAGGAGACCTCCTTCATAAAAAATGGACGGTTTTTCGCCGTCATATATGCATTTCTTCTTATTTATATAGTGCGATTAAAAATCATTTAACATTATACGACAATATTTCTAAAAATACAATTGCTAATTTGAAATTGGATTATTTTAGTTATATATCCTCAGAAAAAGAAAATATTTCAGCCGGTTGCGTTTACATTTCCCATATGGTAGAATAAGCCAGACACAAGTGCCGGAAACAGCCGGTAAAAGAATTACATTTAGAAAGAGGAAACGGTTATATGTATAAGATATTAAAACAGGAAGGTATGGCAAAGCGCGCCCATTTTGAAACTGTGCACGGAGCGGTGGAGACACCTGTCTTTATGAACGTGGGCACAGTGGCAGCCATCAAAGGGGCCGTAGCCACAACAGACCTGCATGAAATAGGCACCCAGATAGAATTGTCAAACACGTATCATCTTCATGTGCGTCCTGGCGACCAGGTGATCAAAAAACTGGGAGGCCTCCATAAGTTTATGAACTGGGACAGACCCATTCTCACAGATTCCGGCGGATTCCAGGTGTTTTCCCTGTCAAAGCTCAGGAAGATCAAAGAGGAAGGTGTGTACTTCAATTCCCATATTGACGGGCATAAAATTTTTATGGGACCGGAGGAAAGTATGCAGATACAGTCCAATCTGGCTTCCACCATTGCCATGGCTTTTGACGAGTGTCCCTCCTCAGTGGCAGACAGGAAATACGTTCAGGATTCTGTGGACAGAACGACAAGATGGCTTGCAAGATGTAAGGAAGAGATGGCAAGACTGAACGCAAAGGAGGACACCATCAATCCTCAGCAGATGTTGTTTGGAATCAATCAGGGCGCAGTATATGATGATATCAGGATCGCCCACGCAAAAGAGATTGCCAAAATGGACCTTGACGGCTATGCGGTGGGCGGACTTGCAGTGGGAGAAAGCCATGAGGAGATGTACCGGATCTTGGACAGTGTTGTTCCTTATCTTCCGGCAGACAAGCCAACGTATCTGATGGGAGTGGGCACACCGGCCAATATTCTGGAGGGAGTGTCCAGAGGCGTGGATTTCTTTGACTGTGTATATCCAAGCAGGAACGGCCGTCACGGACATGTGTATACAAACTTCGGAAAACTGAATCTGTTCAATGCCAAATATGAGCTGGACTCACGCCCCATTGAGGAAGGGTGTCAGTGTCCGGCCTGCAGAAGCTACAGCAGGGCGTATATTCGCCATCTTCTGAAGGCAAAGGAAATGCTGGGCATGCGTCTTTGCGTGCTTCACAATCTGTATTTTTACAACACCATGATGACGGAAATCCGCCAGGCACTGGATGAAGGCCGCTATGAAGACTATAAACAGCAGAAACTGGAGCGCATGGCAGCAGGCCCCAAGGCATAAAAACAGGAAAAACGTGTAAAATATATAAAAAAACCTGAAAAACACTTGAAGAAATAAGAAAAATTGTGTATTATTGTAATAACGTCAAAATAGTATAATTTGCAGGAGGAACCCAAATGTTTTTAGGACAGGCAAGCGCAGGCGGTGCTGGCGCATGGGCAACCATGTTGCTGCCGTTGGTTGTATTTTTTCTTTTAATGTATTTCATGATCATGAGACCGCAGAAAAAGGAACAGCAGAGAGTGAAATCCATGTTATCTTCTATGGAAGTGGGAGACAGTGTGGTAACCACAAGCGGTTTTTACGGAATCTTAATTGATATTACAGATGAGGATGTCATCGTAGAATTCGGTAACAACAGAAACTGCAGAATTCCCATGAGAAAAGCGGCTATCGCGGAAGTTGAGAAAGCTGGCGACGGAATCGCAGAAAAAGATTGATCAGAAGATTGAAAAGCCAAACAGGTGTTGCAGGAAAAATAGTTCTGCGGCGCCTGTTTTTTCGTCTTCAACCATGCTGATTCAGAAAATAGAGAGGTGAGAATATGGCATTTATCAGTTTGTTCGATGTGATCGGCCCCAATATGGTGGGTCCTTCCAGCTCCCACACGGCCGGCGCCGCATCCATGGCCCTTCTTGCCCGGAGACTTTTTCCGGGGAAAATAAAAAAAGTGCGTTTTACCCTGTATGGCTCCTTTGCCCAGACATACCGGGGGCACGGCACAGACCGGGCGCTTCTGGGCGGGATCATGGGATTTCAGACAGATGATCTGCGTATCAGGGATTCCCTGACACTAGCCCGTGAACAGGGGATGGAGTATGAATTTATTCTCAGTGACAAGCTTGGTGACGAGCATCCAAACACTGCGGATATGGATATAGAGGGCACCTGCGGCGAACATCTTTTTGTGCGCGGCGTATCTCTTGGCGGTGGCAAGGTAAAGATTGTCCGTCTGAACCAGATAGAAGTGGATTTCACAGGTGAGTACAGCACTCTGGTGGTGAGCCAGACGGACAAGCCGGGAGTGGTGGCACATGTTACAAAGGTTCTCAGCGAAAAGAATGTGAATATTGCATTTATGCGCCTCTATCGGGAGGAGAGAGGTGCCAGGGCATATACCATTGTGGAGTCTGATGAGAAAATACCGGAAGATGTGACAGAGAAAATAAGGGAAAATCCCTTTGTCTCCAATGTGATTCTGGTGCAGATATAGGAGGGTAGGATGGAATTTAATCAGGGCAGTGAATTGTTGGAAATATGCAGGGCACAGAATATGCCCATTTCCAGGGTTATGAAGCTTCGGGAGACAGAATTTTCGCAGATTTCCGAGGCGGAAGTTGAGAAGAAAATGAAAAAATCCCTGGATATCATGCGCCGTTCGGCAAAGGAGCCTCTGACAGATCCCAAGCCGTCTGTGGGCGGTTTGATCGGCGGTGAGTCTGGGAAACTTTACCGGCATGCGCAGGCAGGAAAATCTGTCTGCGGAACTGTGCTTCAGCGCGCGGTTACGTATGCCATGGCGGTTTTGGAAGTCAATGCCTCCATGGGAGTGATCGTGGCTGCACCTACTGCCGGTTCTTCGGGGGTGGTGCCCGGGGTGCTTCTTTCCCTGCAGGAGGAGTATGATCTGCCGGAAGAAGTGGTATTAAACGGTCTCTATACCGCGGGAGCCGTGGGGTATCTCCTCATGCGGAATGCATCTGTGGCAGGCGCAGAAGCGGGGTGTCAGGCAGAGGTAGGCGCTGCGTCAGCCATGGCAGCAGCCGCGGCCGCAGAGATGATGGGAGGCACGCCCGGGCAGTGTCTGGATGCGGCTTCTGTGGCAATGTCAAATCTGCTTGGATTAGTTTGTGATCCCATAGCCGGCCTTGTGGAATACCCATGCCAGAACAGAAACAGTGTCGGGGCAGCTAATGCGCTGATCTGCGCAGAACAGACACTGGCAGGGATACCGGCTCTCATCCCCTTCGATGAGATGGCACAGGCTATGTATCATGTGGGAAGAAGCCTGCCTTTTGAGCTGCGGGAGAGCGCACTGGGAGGCTGTGCGGCAACCCCTTCTGCCTGCAGGCGTACCTGCGAGATTTTTGGAAGCTGAGAGTTGGCAGATACATTTTGGATGCCGTTATTTTCCGTAGAAGATTTATCGGGCAGATTGGTCCCGGTTGACTTATAATATGGGTAAGGCAGGTGAGAATATGGATTGGATGCAGCGCATCAACCGAGTGATGGACTATGTGGAGGAGCATCTCAGGGATGAGATGGATGAGGAAGAGATCAGCAGGATCATAGCGTGCCCGTATCAGAATTTTCAGAGTCTGTTCGGCCAGGTGACAAATATCAGTTTTTCCGAGTATATCAGAAGACGCAAGCTTACCATGGCAGCCTATGATCTGCAGAATTCTGATGAAAAGGTAATGGATATTGCACTGAAGTATGGGTATCAGTCAGGAGATGCTTTCCGTGTGGCATTCCGCAAAATGCACGGTGTCAACCCAACAGAAGTGAGACAAAATGCTGTTCCGCTGATGTTTTACTGCCGGCTGGAGTTTCAAGTGACAGTGAAGGGAGTGGAATCTATGAAGTATACGATTGAAGAAAAAGAAGCTTTTAAGGTATTGGGAACAAGAATGACTACACCGTATGGGGGCGGAACCTGGGCAGTGGTCAAGAGTGACGGCACCAATGAAAAGATGAGAGAGATCAGCGGGGACTTTTTTGACCTGGGACTATGTTTCGGGTTTCAGGAGGACGGCAGCAACGATTATATGTGTGCAGTCCTCTGGGACGGTCCGGAGACAGAAGGGTTTGTGACATATGAATACCCTCCGGCAACATGGCTGATCTTTCGGACAAAAGGAAAGATTTCAGATAATGTACTGGGAAATCTATGGCGGCAGATCAATCAGGAATTTCTTCCTCAAAGCCAGTATGCGAAATGCGGGCTGCCCACCATTGAGAAGTATATTTTCTGGAATGAAGCTGAGGATTTAGGGGAAGTGGAGGTCTGGATACCTGTAAAGTAATCCTATGCAGTTGTTTTGCGGGCAGGTTCTGACTTGTAAATGAGGCTGCTGTACGATATAAAGAACTGTTTTTTGCCAAAAAGCAGAGAACAGTTTATATCGTGCGGCAGCCTTGTTTTTGTATAAAAAGTTTGCGGGGCAACAGTTTTTTGTTTAAACATTGATAAAAAATAATCAAATAGTATTGACGATTTTGATGGGAAATGGTAATTTTAAGATATAACTATATCTGAGTGATCGGATAAAACATCAGCGTAACTGCCATATCATTCTGAGATAAAATGCGACGATTCAGCAGGTCTGCGTATTCACTGCGCTGACCGCAAGAAAACCCAGAATGTATATTGAAACAATTGGAGGTAGATATGAGCAGATTAAGTATCATTACGCAAAACAGTGCACAGCGGACAGTGGAGGAACTCTATAAGGATCTGGAACGGCGTATCGTTGCCAGCCCGCCTGGGTTATGTCCGGTGGACATGGCGGCATCATTTTTAAAAATGTGCCATGCCCAGTCCTGCGGAAAGTGTGTTCCCTGCCGTGTAGGGCTGGGACAACTGGAAAAGCTCTTTGATGATGTGCTGGATGGGGATGCCACTCTGGAGACTATTGAGGTCATTGAGAGGACGGCAAGGAGCATTTTCTATTCGGCAGACTGTGCCATCGGCTATGAAGCGGCCAAGATGGTGCTGAAGGGAATCAGGGGGTTCAGGGAGGATTTTGAAGAGCACATTGTAAGGGGCAGGTGTTCCTGCAATCTGAATCAGCCGGTACCATGTGTATCCCAGTGCCCGGCCGGGGTGGATATCCCCGGATACATTGCCCTTATCCGGGAGGGAAGACCTGCGGATGCAGTGCGCCTGATCCGCAAGGACAATCCCATGCCTGCAGTCTGCGGCCTTATATGCGAGCATCCCTGTGAGGTGCGGTGCCGGAGAACCATGCTGGATGATCCCATTAATATCAGGGGGCTGAAGCGCTTTGCAGTGGAACATGCAGGGGAAGTGCCTGTGCCGAATGCGGCTCCGGCTACGGGCAAGAAGATCGCGGTGATCGGAGGAGGTCCGGGAGGGATCAGTGCCGCCTATTACCTGGCTTTAATGGGGCATAAGGTGACTATTTATGAGAAGGAAAAGCAGCTTGGAGGCATGTTGAGGTACGGTATCCCTAGCTACAGGCTTCCGAGAGAAATACTGGATGAGGAGATCCACCAGCTCCTGAGTGTGGGTATTGATGTTATCACCGGAGCAGTTGTAGGAGAAAAGCCGTATCTGATACAGGATATCAGACCTCAGTATGATGCCGTTTACATAGCTATTGGTGCCCATACGGACAGAAAGATAGGAATGGAGGGCGAGGACGCCGAAGGTGTAATGTCAGCGGTGGAGATGCTCCGCAGTATCGGTGACGGGGACATGCCGGACTTTAAGGACAGAGATATCATTGTGATCGGCGGCGGCAATGTGGCTATGGATGTGGCCCGTTCCGCAGTTCGTCTGGGAGCAAAACGTGTGCGTATTGCTTACAGGAGAAGAAAAGTGGATATGACAGCCCTGCCGGAGGAAGTGGAAGGGGCTATTGCAGAGGGATGTGAGGTATTGGACCTTCATGCGCCGCTGTCTATTGAGAAGGACGATCAGGGCAAGGTTTCTGCGCTCTGGGTGCAGCCTCAGCTCATCGGCAGAATGAAAAACGGAAGACCCACACCGGGAGATGCGGATGTGCCAAAACTCCGCCTGCCATGTGACCAGATTCTGGTGGCCATCGGACAGGGGATCGATTCCCAGCACTTTGGTGAGTCAGGTATTCCCATTACAAGAGGTGCCGCTATTGATGCCTTTGACTGGAGCGGCGTGAAGGATGCTGCCGGTGTCTTTGCCGGAGGTGACTGCGTGACCGGACCGGCAACTGTGATCCGTGCCATTGCGGCAGGGAAAGTGGCAGCAGCCAATATTGATGAATTTTTGGGATACAACCATACAATAACAAGCGGGGTGGAGATTCCGCGGGTTCGTCTCCATGACCGCCCCACCTGCGGCCGCGTGAATATGAAAGAACGCGAGGCGTCCGTAAGAGTGAAGGATATGGAACTGATTGAATGCGGTATGACTTCTGAGGAGGCATCCCAGGAGGCAAGACGCTGTCTGCGCTGTGACCACTTCGGTTTCGGTGTGTTTAAGGGAGGCAGGGTGGAAAAATGGTAAATACAGAGAGAGTGAAACTTACGATCGACGGCATACAGATAGAGGCCGACAGGCACAGCACCATCCTTCAGGCTGCCGCTCTTGCAGGAATCAGGATTCCCACTCTGTGCTATTTGAAGGATATCAATGAGATTGGTGCATGCCGTGTCTGTGTCGTAGAGGTGGAGGGATATGCAAAGCTGGTTACCGCCTGTAATAACAGGGTAAAAGAGGGGATGGTGGTCCATACCAACAGCCCAAAGGCCCGGAAAACCAGAAGGACAAACGTACAGCTTATCTTATCCCAGCACAATAGCAATTGTGCATACTGCGTCAGAAGCGGAAACTGTTCCCTGCAGAGTGTGGCCAATGATCTGAATATCATGGATGTTCCCTTTGTCAGGGAACTGCCAAAGAACTCCTGGGATATGGATTTCCCGTTGATCAGGGATTATACAAAGTGTATCAAATGCATGCGCTGCGTGCAGATCTGTGATAAGATCCAGTCTGTCAATGTCTGGGATGTAGTGAACACAGGTTCCAGAACAACTGTGGATGTATCGGGCAACAGAAAGATAGACGAATCAGACTGTGCAGTCTGCGGCCAGTGTATCACACACTGTCCGGTTGGGGCACTCAGAGAGCGGGATGACACGGAGCGTGTGCTGGATGCCATTGCCGACAAGGATAAGATCACAGTGGTTCAGATCGCACCTGCTGTGCGCGCGGCCTGGGGAGAATCCATTGGCCTGTCACCGGAATTTGCTACGGTAAAGCGGCTGGCCTCTGCTCTGCGTAAGATGGGATTTGACTATATTTTCGATACGGATTTCAGTGCGGATCTGACTATTATGGAAGAGGGCAGTGAGTTCCTGGAGAAACTGAAAAACAAAGAGAATGAGAAGTTCCCCATGTTTACGTCCTGCTGTCCGGGCTGGGTGCGCTTTATGAAATCCCAGTATCCGGATATGGTGGATCAGCTTTCCACGGCAAAATCACCGCAGCAGATGTTCGGCGCTGTAGCGAAGACCTATTATGCGAAACTACTGGATGTGGACCCGGAGAGGATTTTCTGTCTGTCTGTTATGCCGTGTGTGGCAAAGAAGCAGGAGTGTGCCCTTCCGACCATGAGGGACGCAGGGGCAGGGCAGGATGTGGATGCCTCCTTGACTACCAGGGAGATCGACCGTTTGATCCGTATGTTCAATATACTTCCTGAGACGCTCAAAGAGGAAGAATTGGATATGCCTCTGGGGGTTGGTTCCGGTGCAGGTGTTATTTTTGGCGCCACAGGAGGCGTTATGGAGGCTGCACTGCGCAGCGCCTATTATCTGGTGACCAGTAAAAATCCGGAACCGGACGCATTTCGGGCAGTCCGGGGTATGGATGGCTGGAAGGAGGCAGAATTCAATCTGGCAGGCACCATTCTCAAGGTGGCGGTTGCCAGCGGACTGGGCAATACCAGAAAACTGATGAAAGCACTCAGGAAAGGAAAAGTTTCCTACGACTTTGTGGAGATCATGGCCTGTCCCGGCGGATGTGCAGGCGGAGGCGGCCAGCCAATCCACGACGGACAGGAGCTTGCCGGGGACAGGGGACAGATCCTGTATGGCTTGGATAAGGTCAGCAATATCCGGTTCTCCCATGAAAATCCTTCTGTCATAAAATGTTATGAAGATTTTCTGGAAAAGCCTTTGTCACACAAGGCCCACGAGCTGCTGCATACGGATCATCACGGATGGAAGATGCCGGGAGAAGGATAAATTCGAGAAAACAGAAAAAATACATAAATCCATAGCCTTTGGGAAACACTCTGATACCGAGGTGAATGAAATGGATAAAAAACAGCAGGAAGCTTTAAACAGAAAGAAGTCAAATGAAACCTTCAACAGCATTACCCAGAAGGTAAAGCCGGAAAATCAGAATCAGCAGCACAATGCCAGGTCTGAGGCTGTGGAACCGAAAATCAGGCAGGTATAGAGAGAAATTCGGTATCTTATGGCTGAACAGGCGTCTTGATCCTTAGCAGGGAGCAGGATGCCTGTTTTTATGTGTACTAGGCAGGGTTGTAAAAGGTAAATACAAAAAGGTCGACTTGGTAAAATTACTATCCTGAGGAGAATGATATATTTTACCAACAGTGAATAGACAGAAAGCCGATATAATAAATATTTTTCATATAGGTTTTTTAGAAAACTATAAATGTGAAAACGATTAAAAAGCAATAAAAGATATGGATTCTTTGCTTTTGCTGTGCTATATTTACAATATATAATAGTGCAAAATACAATATAAGATGGTAAACGCGTGAAAATCCTATATTTTAAAGAAGTGGCAGACATTAGGAGAAAATTATACGAAAAGACCAGCACATCTTTAGGGTTGGGAGAGACGAAGCACAACCACTTTTCTTGTTTAAAATGGAGGAGGGGCAGTTATGTTCAAAAACGGGAAAAATATTTTATATTTATGTGTCTTTTCTTCGTTTCTGTCCGGATGTGTCGGTAATGCGGAATCTTCAAAAACAGAAAAAACAGACATAGAAACATCTGTAGCTGAATTTTACAAGACAGATTATGATTTTGAAGAAAGTTATATAAGATATGATGAACAGGGAAATGAATATGCACAAATGTATGTAAAAGGAACCGTTATCCGCAATCCTTTTCAGATACATATGAAATACTTAAATCCTAATTCTAAAATATTAGAAATGTATATGTATGGAGATGAAGCACATCCTGATAGGATTGCGCTCACGAATGATAGTGATGAATGGAAGAAAATAAATAGCGGTGTATACGCTCATGAATATGGTTACAGCCGTGTATTAAAATTTGAAAAGGACAGAGAAGAATCTATAAATGATAAAAAAACGCTTGTCTATACCACAAGCTACGTTGAAGACATGGGTAAAACATACCGCATGGATCAGGAAATCCCCTATACTATTTATCAGGAATATTATATGGATAAAGAAACTTTGCAGCTAGTCCGTATCATCACAGATACTACGGATGCACGTATCAAAAAAGAGATTGCGCAGATGTCTCAGATGGATAGTATTTCTGTTGAAGAGGCCGCTGAAAAGGTTGCAAATGATAAAAATATTAAAAATGCATCGTATAATAAAGAAATTTTGGATATCTATAATTATGGCAATGCAGCGAATCTATCTATACCAAATGTTCAATAAAAGTTATATAAAATGAAGGCTATCACATGAGGCCTCAAATTTTTAACTCTCATACATTGAATAAAATGTCAAAAGGAAGTGAGCTGATTAAATGTTCAGGGACAAAAAATCTTTAATATGCCGAATAATGTATGATATTTTTTTCTTGATCCCTGCATTTGTGGGAATTATAGTAATATATAATAAAAAATATGAGTATAGTGCTATTTGCTATCAGATTGCTATAACTATTTACGGTGTATTAGCAGTTTATCATACATTTAAAAGTATTTATTTGCTGTCAAGGAATGAGAAAACAGAAAAATTTCATAGTTCACTTATACGGCTTGGTTTCTGTCTTGTTTTTTTCGTTGATGCAGTCTTACATATATTGCTTCAGTATTAATAAGGTATACATATGAATAGAAAAAGAATGAAAAGGTTGCTGACAAATTTGCCGGCAGCCTTTTGCTGTGCCTATAGAAGAACTTTTTATGGTAATAGAAGAGTAATCAAAAACACGGGATAAAAAAGAAAATGCAGCAAAAAGCCTTTAAAATCAAAGAAAATTAGGCTTTTTGCTGCAAAAACTCTAAGCAGATAACGGGAATCGAACCCGCCTCTCCAGCTTGGGAAGCTAGCGTTCTACCGATGAACTATATCTGCATACATGTATTATATAACTGAGGAAATTAAAATATCCCAAACGTGCACCAGCCTGCGCGTGTTCCTCCGGGATATTCATATGTGTGAACCGAGACACCGCAGATACGGGTGTAACCGCACTCCTCCCGGAACTGATGCGTTGAAGATATTATAATCCAAAATATTTTTATTTGCAAGAGGATTTTTGAACTGTTATGGCTTATATAACGAAAAAGCATAGCAGAGAGCCTTATTATGCCTTGAAATATAAGCGAAAAAGGATTATCATAATTAAAATACTATAATGCGATAACATACGACAACTGTACGACAGGAGGAGAATCTCATGAACTATAAAATTGCATTGATCCCGGGTGACGGAATTGGACCGGAAATTGTGGCAGAGGCTAAAAAAGTGCTGGATAAGGTCTGTGAAGTATATGGACACAGTTTTTCCTATGAGGAGGTACTGCTTGGGGGAGCTTCCATTGATGTGCACGGTGTGCCGCTGACTGAGGAAGCGATTAAGTCTGCCAAAGCTTCCGACGCGGTGCTGATGGGGTCCATCGGAGGGGATGCCAAGACATCACCCTGGTATCAGCTGGAGCCGTCAAAACGTCCCGAAGCAGGACTCTTAGCTATCAGAAAAGCGCTGAATCTGTTTGCAAACCTGCGCCCTGCTTATCTGTACGAGGAACTGAAAGGTGCCTGCCCCCTGAAAGAGGAAGTGATCGGTGATGGATTTGACATGATCATTGTCAGGGAGCTGACCGGCGGCCTGTATTTCGGTGAGAGGAAGACAGTAGAGGAAAACGGTGTGACAACAGCCGTAGACACTCTTACATATAATGAAAATGAGATCCGCAGGATTGCTGTCAAAGCATTTGATATTGCCATGAAGAGAAACAAAAAAGTCACAAGTGTGGACAAAGCCAATGTACTGGATTCCTCCAGACTCTGGAGAAAAGTGGTGGAAGAGGTGGCAAAGGATTATCCTGAGGTGACACTGGAACATATGCTTGTGGATAATTGTGCCATGCAGCTTGTGCATAATCCGGGTCAGTTCGATGTTATCCTCACAGAGAACATGTTCGGCGATATTTTGTCTGATGAGGCAAGCATGGTGACAGGCTCCATCGGAATGCTTTCATCTGCCAGCTTAAATGAGACAAAATTCGGTCTTTACGAGCCGAGCCACGGTTCTGCACCTGACATTGCAGGAAAAGGGATCGCCAATCCTCTGGCGACCATACTGTCTGCAGCCATGATGCTGCGCTACTCCCTGGATCTGGACAAAGAGGCGGATGCTGTGGAGGCAGCCGTGCAGAAGGTCCTTACAGAGGGATTCCGCACAGTGGACATCATGGCGGATGGTATGAAACAGGTGGGGACGATCGAGATGGGAGATCTGATCGCAGAGCGGATCTGAGAGCTGAACGAGAGTAACAGTTAAGCATCCGCTTATAATGGTGAAAATACAGAACAGTTACAAATAAGATCAAAAACGGACAATGGAATTCAGACAATAGAAAACAGACAACAGAAAGGATTGTGAAAGATATGAGAAGTGATGCAGTAAAAACAGGTATGCAGCAGGCACCGCACCGTTCCCTGTTCAATGCTTTGGGAATGACAAAAGAGGAACTGGAAAGGCCGCTGGTAGGTATTGTCAGCTCCTATAATGAGATTGTGCCGGGCCACATGAACCTGGATAAGATCGTGGATGCTGTAAAATTAGGTGTTGCCATGGCCGGCGGAACACCGATCATGTTCCCGGCTATTGCTGTCTGCGACGGTATTGCCATGGGACATACAGGAATGAAATATTCCCTGGTGACAAGAGATCTGATCGCGGATTCCACAGAGGCTATGGCTATGGCCCATCAGTTTGACGCTCTGGTCATGGTACCGAACTGTGACAAGAACGTACCGGGACTCCTTATGGCAGCAGCCAGGATCAATGTCCCCACCGTATTTGTAAGCGGCGGTCCTATGCTGGCAGGCCGTGTACATGGCCAGAAGAGAAGCCTTTCTTCCATGTTTGAGGCTGTAGGTTCCTATAGTGCCGGAACCATGACCGCAGAGGAAGTGGAAGAATTTGAAAATAAAGTCTGCCCAACCTGCGGCTCCTGCTCCGGTATGTACACTGCCAACAGCATGAACTGTCTTACAGAAGTGCTGGGTATGGGATTAAAAGGAAATGGAACCATCCCTGCTGTTTATTCCGAGAGGATCAAACTGGCAAAACACGCAGGTATGCAGGTAATGGAGATGTACAGACAGAATATCCGTCCGAGGGACATCATGACAAAAGACGCGATCATGAATGCCCTGACGGTTGATATGGCACTTGGATGTTCTACCAACAGTATGCTGCATCTGCCGGCAATTGCCCATGAAATCGGATGGGACTTTGACATTACCTTTGCAAATGAAGTGAGCGCAAAGACACCGAATCTCTGCCATCTGGCACCGGCAGGTCCGACTTACATTGAAGATTTGAATGAGGCCGGCGGTGTGTACGCAGTGATGAATGAGCTTACCAAAAAAGATTTGCTGAATCTGGACTGTATGACAGTGACAGGAAAGACTGTGGGCGAAAATATTAAAAACTGTGAGAACAGGAATTCAGAGGTTATCCGCCCGGTTGAAAATCCTTACAGCCAGACCGGAGGCCTTGCGGTACTCACCGGCAATCTGGCACCGGACGGCGGTGTGGTAAAACGTTCCGCAGTCTGTGAGGAGATGATGGTGCATGAAGGCCCTGCAAAGGTGTTTGAGTGTGAGGAAGATGCCATTGACGCCATCAAAGGCGGTAAGATCGTGTCAGGAGATGTAGTGGTGATCCGTTATGAGGGACCAAAAGGCGGTCCGGGAATGAGAGAGATGCTGAATCCAACCTCTGCAATTGCAGGTATGGGGCTTGGTTCCAGCGTGGCTCTGATCACAGACGGACGTTTCTCCGGCGCATCCCGCGGAGCTTCCATTGGACATATTTCTCCGGAGGCAGCCGTAGGCGGTCCCATCGCCCTTGTGGAGGAGGGAGATATCATCCGCATCAATATTCCGGAAAACAAGCTGGAGCTGGCTGTTTCAGAAGAGGAAATGGCAAGGAGAAAGGCTGCATGGCAGCCAAGAGAGCCTAAAGTAAATACGGGATATCTGGCACGCTATGCGGCTATGGTGACCAGCGGAAACAGAGGAGCTGTTCTGGAAATCCAGAAATAAAAATAAAAAAGAAAAGATAACGGTTGGGAGGATTTCAATATGCAGTTGACAGGAGCAGAAATAGTAATCGAATGTTTAAAAGAGCAGGGTGTAGATACCGTATTTGGTTATCCGGGCGGAACCATTCTGAACATTTATGACGAGTTATATAAACACAGTGATGAGATCCATCACGTACTGACTTCCCATGAGCAGGGCGCAGCCCACGCAGCGGACGGCTATGCCCGTTCTACAGGAAAAGTGGGGGTATGCTTTGCGACCAGCGGCCCTGGCGCCACTAATCTGGTGACAGGTATTGCCACAGCCCATATGGACTCTGTTCCTGTGGTTGCCATTACCTGTAATGTCGGCGTTCCCCTTCTGGGAAAAGACAGCTTCCAGGAGGTAGATATAGCCGGTGTTGTTATGCCTATCACAAAACACAGCTTTATCGTAAAAGATGTGAAGAAGCTTGCAAAAACCATCCGCCGTGCCTTTGTCATTGCAAAGAGCGGCCGGCCCGGTCCGGTCCTTGTGGATATCACAAAGGATGTGACTGCAGCCAAGACAGACTTTGAAAATGCAGTGCCAAAGCCTGTGAAACCCTCCGTAAGTGAGATTGAAGAGGCAGATCTGGCTAAGGCGGCAGAGATGATCCGGGAGGCAAAGCGTCCGTTCATCTTTGTGGGAGGCGGAGCCATTGCAGCTAATGCATGGGAGGAACTGCGCACTCTGGCACATAAGATCCAGGCACCTGTAACGGATTCCCTTATGGGAAAAGGCGCGTTCTCCGGAGAAGATGAATTGTATACCGGTATGCTGGGTATGCACGGAACCAAGGCTTCCAATCTGGGAGTGACAAAATGTGACCTGCTGATCACAATAGGCGCCAGATTCAGCGACCGTGTGACCGGCAATACAAGAAATTTTGCAAGAAATGCAAAGGTAATCCAGATTGATGTGGATGCAGCGGAAATCAATAAAAACGTGCTGGTTGACTGCAGCGTAGTAGGTGATGCCAAAGAAGTGCTGAAACGCCTGATCGATATGGTGGAGCAGGAAGAGCATAAAGAGTGGTTGGAATATGTAGAGGAGCTGAAAGCGAAATATCCTCTGCGCTACAACCAGGAAGGCTTGAGCGGCCCTGCCATCATTGAAGAAATCTATCGTCAGACAAAAGGTGATGCCATTATCGTCACAGAGGTAGGACAGCATCAGATGTGGGCAGCCCAGTATTATAAATACAAAGCACCCCGCACATTCCTCTCCTCCGGCGGACTGGGTACCATGGGCTATGGTCTGGGGGCGGCTATCGGCGCAAAGATGGGCAATCCCGATAAGGTGGTCATCAATGTGGCAGGAGACGGCTGTTTCCGTATGAACATGAATGAGATCGCAACAGCCACCAGAAATGATATCCCGCTTATCCAGGTGGTCATCAACAACCAGGTTCTCGGTATGGTGCGCCAGTGGCAGACTCTGTTCTATGAAGGCAGATATTCTAATACAGTATTAAAAGATAAAGTTGATTTTGTGAAACTGGCTGAAGCCATGGGTGCAGTGGGTATCCGTGTGACGAAAAAAGAAGAACTGCAGGAGGCTCTTGCAAAAGCGATTGAATTAAACACTACCGTTGTTTTGGACTGCATGATCGACAGCGATGACAAAGTATTCCCGATGGTACCGGCAGGCGCCAATATTGAGGATGCCTTTGACGAGGATGATCTGAAAGCGAAACAGAAATAATGTGTCTTTTTCAGAAAGACAAATGTTTTTATTGACAATAATATAACAAAGAGGTAGAATACTTCTTGTCAAGCAATTTATGCCACGTGTCCCTAAAAGGGGCATGTGGCGTGTTGTTGTTCAGCCGTTTGGCTTTTCAGCAGCAAATGCAGATAACCAGACTGTATTATAAGAGTAAAACAATAGAGGAGGAAACAACAAGTGAGCAGAGTTTATAACTTTTCGGCAGGACCGGCAGTGCTGCCGGAGGAAGTGCTGAAGGAGGCAGCAGCAGAGATGCTGGATTATAAGGGAACGGGCATGTCTGTTATGGAGATGAGCCACCGCTCCAAAGCTTTTGAGGATATTATACATACTGCAGAGGCAGATTTAAGAGAACTGCTGCATATTCCGGATAACTATAAAGTATTATTCCTGCAGGGCGGTGCCCATCAGCAGTTTGCCATGATCCCTATGAACCTGATGAAGAATAAAGTGGCTGATTACATTGTGACAGGCCAGTGGGCAAAGAAAGCATGGCAGGAGGCACAGAAGTACGGAACAGCCAACAAAGTCGCTTCCTCTGAAGATAAGACATTTTCTTACATTCCGGACTGTTCAGACCTTCCCATAAGCCCGGACGCGGATTATGTATATATCTGCGAGAATAACACCATCTACGGTACAAAATTTAAAACACTGCCCAATACAAAAGGCAAAACTCTGGTTGCGGACGTTTCCTCATGTTTCCTCTCCGAACCTATGGAGGTGGAGAAATACGGCCTTATTTACGGCGGTGCACAGAAAAATATAGGGCCTGCCGGTGTAGTGATCGCCATCATCCGCGAAGACCTGATCACAGAGGAGGTTCTTCCGGGAACACCGACGATGCTTACCTACAAGACACACGCAGATGCGGAGTCCTTATATAATACCCCCAACTGCTACGGCATCTATATGTGCGGCAAGGTATTCCAGTGGCTGAAGAGACAGGGCGGCCTGGAGGCCATGAAGAAGCATAATGAGAAAAAGGCCAAAATCCTTTATGATTTCCTGGATGCCAGCACAATGTTCAAAGGTACAGTGGAACCGGATTCCCGTTCCCTTATGAATGTGCCGTTTGTCACAGGTGATAAAGATTTGGACGCGAAATTTATCAAAGAAGCCACAGCCGCAGGCTTCGTGAATCTGAAAGGACACAGGAGTGTAGGCGGCATGCGTGCCAGCATCTACAATGCCATGCCTATAGAAGGTGTGGAGGCCCTGACTGCTTTCATGGAAAAATTTGAAAAGGAGAATGCTTGATCATGTACAGATATCACTGCTTAAATCCAATTTCCAGCGTAGGACTGGAGCACTTCCCCGCCAAGTATGAGAGCACAGACAATATGTCTGATGCAGATGCCGTGCTGGTGAGAAGTGCAAATATGCATGAGATGGAGCTGCCAAAGAATGTGGTTGCCATAGCCAGAGCCGGCGCAGGTGTCAACAATATTCCGTTGGAGGAGTGCGCAAAGGACGGTGTGGTGGTCTTCAACACACCGGGAGCAAATGCCAATGGTGTAAAGGAAATGGTCATTGCCGGAATGCTGCTGGCCTCCAGGGATATTGTGGGAGGCATTGAATGGCTGGAGCACCAGGATGCCACAGAGGACATTGGAAAACTGGCTGAGAAGAAGAAAAAGCAGTTTGCCGGCTGCGAGATCAGCGGAAGGAAGCTGGGAATCATAGGCCTTGGCGCTATCGGTGTAAAGGTGGCCAATGCTGCGGTACATCTGGGAATGGAAGTATACGGATATGATCCGTTTATCTCCGTGGACGCAGCGTGGAACCTTTCCAGAAGCATTCACCACATCAATGATCTGAACGTGATCTACAAAGAGTGTGATTATATCACCATCCATGTGCCGCTGATGGAATCCACAAGGAAAATGATCAGCGCTGATGAGATCGCCCAGATGAAAGAGGGCGTTGTCCTTCTGAATTTTGCAAGGGATCTGCTGGTGGATGAGGAAGCTCTGGCAGAGGCTCTGAGAGAGGGAAAAGTCAAAAAGTATGTGACAGACTTTGCAAACCCTCTAGTGACCAGCACACCAAACACTCTGGTAACACCCCATCTGGGAGCATCCACAGAGGAGTCAGAAGACAACTGTGCTGTGATGGCCGTAAGGCAGCTTATGGATTATCTTGAAAGTGGAAATATCAAGAATTCTGTGAATTATCCGGACTGTGATACAGGGGCTTGTATAGATGTGGGAAGGGTGACCATTAATCACAAAAATATTCCCAACATGATCAGCCAGTTCACAAAGGTTCTGGGTGACGCAGGAGTGAATATCTCCAATATGACCAACAAGAGTAAAGGCGATTTTGCTTACACCATGATTGATGTGTCCACACCAATTTCCGGCGAAGTTGCAAAAGAGCTGAAAAATATCCACGGCGTTTACCGCGTGCGAATTGTAAAATAAAAGAAACGTGAAAAGCTGTTCTTCGATCCTCTTCACATAAAAAAGTGGAGGGGACGAAGATAAGTGCGGACCATATCTCTAATGGCTCGGTGTTATCTTGAATACGTTCCGTGACTGCTTCCTGTGGAAGATTACGTGTAGGCAGTTCTGTCTCGTCTGAGTCTAGTACATTCAAAATCAATATATGTTCTTTCATTTCATAAAACCCCCAAATTACAACAATTAATTTTTCTGCTGAAAGTTCCTGACTGCTAAGAGCATAAATAGTCATACCTATGATCCAGGTTTATTTTATATTAAACCACACCTTTTATTGTATAAGAGTGGTGCGGTTTAGTATTATTGATTTATTCTTTGTCATCGGATATAATATACTAAACCACACCGTGATTAATAAATTTTAGTGTGCTTTGATAGAGGTGAAATAATGTTTGAACAAAAAGATATTAGAGTCATTAGGGATATATTCTCAAGGTACAATTATGTTATGACAACAGCTGAACTAAAGTCAGCAAAACTATATTATGCAGATATTCAGCGGCTTATGGAAGAAGGCCTGATAGAAAAAGTTAAATGGGGTTACTATCATTGGATTGAAGCATTTGGCGGCAGTGAGGTCATAATCATAAACAAACTTTTTCCCGATGCAGTTCTTTGTATGGAAACAGCTTTGTTCTATTACGAATACAGCGATAGAAATCCTACTGAATGGAATCTTGCAATTGACAAAAATGCTTCCAGACAGCGTGTAAAAATAGATTATCCTTTTGTCAAGGCATATCGTACTGAAAATGTACTACTTCCGATTGGCGAGACAAGAGGAGAGATAGATTCTATTGAAGTTCGCATCTATGACCGTGACCGTACAATCTGTGATGTATTACGAAACATGAATAGAATGGACAAAGAAATTTTTAACAAAGCAATCCAGGGTTATGTAAAAGATTCCAAAAAAAACATACCGAATCTTATGCAGTATGCAAAAGCCCTGCGAGTACAAAAACGAGTAAAAGATTTGATTGGAGTGTGGTTATGATGGCTGACAAGGCGGCATCCGTTCTTGCGAAACTTAAAAATAAAGCAAAAACTTCTGGTATCAGTTATCAGCAATGCCTGCAGCTTTTTGTGCAGGAGGAATTTTTGAGGAAACTTTCAAAGTCGGAGTATGAGGAAAATCTTATCCTCAAAGGTGGACTGTTCATTTATACACTTACTAATTTTGAAAGCCGACCTACAATAGATGTGGATTTTCTTCTTCGGGCAGCATCTAATTCCATTGAAGATGTCAAAGATATGATCGACAAGATAATCAATACGCCGACAGGTAATGAATACATTTCTATGATTGCCAAAGGATTTGAGGAAATTTCACCACAGAGGAAATACCATGGTATCAGCGCACAGATTATCGCTCAGATAAAAAATGTGCGAGTCCCCTTCAATGTTGATATAGGTTTGGGTGATATTATTGTGCCAAAGGCAGAACAGCGTAAAATCAATACACAGCTTCCAGATTTTGAAGAACCTCTTATCCAGACTTATTCCCTTGAAAGCACCATTGCAGAAAAGTTTGACGCAATTCTTCAGCGGTTTGAATTAACGGGGCGGATGAAAGATTTCTATGACATATTCTATCTGGCAGGAACTTTTGATTTTGACGGAGCGAAGTTGCAAGCCGCTATTTATGAAACCTTACAACGGCGTGGCACGCCATATGATAAAGACAGCTTTAAACATGTTGCTGCACTTGCCCATGTTGAGGATATGCAGAAGCGGTGGAAATATTTTTTGAAGAATATCAAAGAGGATACACTTGAGTTTTCGGCAGTCATTAATGTAATACAAAATTTTCTTGAACCTGTATTGGATACAATTATGAATGAGGAAGATTGGCAGCAAGAATGGAGAAGTAATATGAGCAGATGGTCAAATATGAAGGGGGCTATGGAACACGACAAAAGCAACTGATTTTTAATAATGCCATAAGGGGAAATCCCTTATGTGAAGTTCCCCTTGATTCGTTTTTTTGTTGCAATTCAGCCTTTCGGCTTCATAGCAGCAAAAGCGTGCATACGGACTGCAAAAAACCGCAGTCCGGCGCGTGGCTGCCTCGGGATTGCCTTGCAAGTGCAAGGTACCACCTCGTGGGACAGTGGAAGGCTGAACTGTTACGTATTTTTCTATTATTGTGTCTATTTCATTGTATTTTTAGACTATATACGGTATAATTTTACTATGGCGTTATAAAATGGCATGAATGTGTAACAGTTCAGACAGGTTTGTGCGCTTACTGCGTTGACCATATGAACAGGTAGTGCCAACAGTCATCCAGTCTATCGTGAAGTGATTTTAATGACCGGATGTGCAGCAGTCCGGCTTGTCCGAACTACTGCATCAATATATTTGGGGTGTGAAAATGAGCAGAAAAATGAAAAAACCGGAAACATTCATACAGAAGAGAGTACGCGGTGCAAAACGGGTAAAATCTTTCTGCGGTGCACTTAGAAGAAACCGCAGACGGCTGGGAAAGGTATTCAATGGTGTCTGCGAGATCGCTGCCCGTGTTATGGAGAAAAAATTATAAAGGAGAGCTGATAATGGCGGTAATAAAACCATTTTGTGCAGTGCGCCCTCAGGAAAACCTGGCTTCAAAGGTGGCCGCACTGCCTTATGATGTATATAACAGAAAAGAGGCGAAAGAGGAGACAGAGAAAAATCCATATTCCTTCCTGAAAATCGACCGGCCGGAAACACAGTTTCCGGATGATACGGATATGTACGCGCCGGAAGTGTACAAAAAGGCAAGAAAGATATTCTGGAAAATGATGGAAGATGGGGAGTTCCTGCAGGATGTGGACCCGAACTTTTATCTCTATGAGCTTACCAGAAACGGACATGTACAGACCGGGATCGTGGCATGCGCATCTATTGATGATTATCTGAATGGGGTGATCAAAAAGCATGAGAATACCAGGGTTGAGAAGGAACAGGACCGCATTCGTCATGTAGATGTATTGGAAGCGCAGACAGGTCCCATCTTTTTGGCTTACCGCGCAAATGCGGATTTCAGACATTTGATGGAGGTTAAGAAAAAAGATTTCCCCATATTTGACTTTGTGTCAGAAGACGGGATCCGTCACAGAGGCTGGATGATCTATGAGTCAGCCATGACCCACAAAATAGAAAAAACATTTCAGTCCATGGACAGCATATATATTGCGGACGGTCATCACAGGGCGGCTTCGGCTATCAAGGCAGGGCTAAAGCGGCGGCGGGAGAATCCCAATTACACAGGCAGGGAGCCTTTTAATTATTTCCTGTGCACCCTGTTTGCCGATGAGGAACTGGAAATTCTGGATTATAACCGTGTAGTAAAAGATCTGAACGGCAATTCAAAGGAGGAGTTCCTGGAGAAAATAAAGGAGCGCTTCCAGGTGTCAGAACCGGGAACAGAGGCGGTTTCTCCCCGGGAAAAGGGAGAATTCGGCATGTATCTGGAGGACAGATGGTATAAGCTGAACATTAAGGATACATACCGCTCGGAGGATGTGGTGGATGGGCTTGATGTGGCCCTCCTTCAGAATAATCTGCTGGAACCTGTGCTGGGGATTCGGGAGCCTGCAAAAGATCCGCGCATTGACTTTATAGGAGGGATACGGGGACTGGATGAGCTGGAAAAGCGTGTACACACGGACTGTAAGGCAGCGTTTTCCATGTATCCGACTTCCATGAAGGAGCTTTTTGCCGTGGCGGATGCAGGCAGGCTCATGCCGCCAAAATCTACTTGGTTTGAGCCAAAACTCAGAAGCGGATTGTTTATTCACAGGATATAAATTATGAAAGAGCATTTATTTGACAGTATTGACTGTCTGGAAGCAGGAGAATCCCTTGACAGGCAAACCCTCACAGCGCTGATCGAGGGGCGGGATGAGAAGCTTGCCGGATATCTGTTCGGCAAAGCAGCGAGGATGCGGGAAAAATATTACGGAAACCGCATTTACATCAGAGGACTGATCGAGTTTACCAATTACTGCAAAAACGACTGCTACTACTGCGGGATCCGAAAAGGAAACCGCAGGGCGGAACGTTACCGTCTGGGCAGGGAAGAAATTATGGAGTGCTGCCGGAAAGGTTATGCCCTTGGGTTCAGGACCTTTGTGCTCCAGGGGGGCGAGGACCCCTGGTATACGGATGACAGGATCACAGAGCTGGTCATGTCCATAAAAAAGGAATACAGTGACTGTGCGGTGACACTCTCTGTGGGGGAAAAGGAGAGGGAGAGTTACCAGAGATTTTTTGATGCAGGGGCAGACAGATATCTGCTCAGGCACGAGACTGTGTGCGAGGAGCACTACGGCACGCTGCATCCGCCCTCCATGTCCTATGCCCACAGGCAGGAATGCCTGAGGAGTCTAAAGGACATTGGATTTCAGACAGGATGCGGCTTTATGGTGGGAACTCCCGGACAGACACCGGAGAATCTGGCAGATGAGCTGATATTTTTAAAGGATTTTCAGCCTGCAATGGTGGGGATCGGGCCTTTCATTCCCCACAGGGATACTCCTTTTGGGAATAAGGCTCCGGGGAGCGCAGAGCTTACTCTGTACCTGCTGGGACTGATTCGGCTGCTGCTTCCCAAAGTCCTGCTTCCCGCCACAACTGCTCTGGGCACCATTGCCGGCGACGGACGGGAGCGGGGGATACTGGCAGGGGCCAATGTGGTCATGCCGAATTTATCGGCTTCCCTGGTACAGGGAAAATACGAACTGTACGACCATAAAATCTATACAGGCGCAGAAAATGCCGCCGAACTGGAACTTCTTCGCAGCCGTATGGAGAAAATCGGCTGTGAAGTGACTGTAGACCGGGGGGACACCAAAATGGAAACCCGGTAAAGAGAAAAGGAGAGGGTAAAATGAGTTACGATCCGAAATCACTGAAAGCAGAGGAATTTATTTCCCATGAAGAAATCCAGGAGACACTTGCCTACGCTGAGGCAAATAAGCACAATGAGGCGCTTATTGACCAGATCCTGGAAAAGGCAAAGCTTCGCAAAGGACTGACCCACAGGGAAGCTTCTGTACTGCTGGACTGCGACATCGAGGAGAAAAACCAGGAGATCTACAAACTGGCTGAACAGATTAAAAAGGATTTCTACGGGAACCGGATTGTTATGTTTGCGCCCCTTTATCTGTCCAATTACTGTATCAACGGCTGTGTATACTGTCCTTATCACAGGAAAAACAAGCATATAGCCAGGAAGAAACTGACCCAGGAGGAGATCATAAAAGAGGTAACAGCGTTGCAGGATATGGGGCACAAGCGCCTTGCTCTGGAGGCAGGTGAGGATCCTCTCAATAACCCCATTGAATATATCCTGGAGAGCATTAAGACTATTTACAGTATCAAGCATAAAAACGGCGCTATCCGCCGCGTCAACGTAAATATAGCGGCTACCACAGTGGAGGATTACAGGAAATTAAAAGAAGCCGGTATCGGCACCTATATTCTTTTCCAGGAAACCTATCATAAAGAGAGCTATAAAAAGCTTCATCCCACAGGGCCGAAGAGCAATTATGATTATCACACAGAGGCCATGGACAGAGCCATGGAAGGCGGCATTGACGATGTAGGTCTGGGCGTACTGTTCGGACTGGAGTTGTACCGCTATGAATTTGCAGGTCTTCTCATGCATGCGGAACATTTAGAGGCGGTCCACGGTGTCGGGCCTCATACCATCAGCGTTCCGAGAGTAAAGCACGCGGACGATATTGATCCCTCTGCCTTTGATAACGGCATTGACGATGATATATTCGCAAAACTGGTTGCCTGTATCCGTATCGCAGTGCCTTATACAGGTATGATCATCTCCACGAGAGAGAGCAAAGAATGTAGGGAAAGGGTACTTCACCTGGGTATTTCCCAGATAAGCGGTGCATCCAGGACAAGTGTGGGCGGTTACAGTGAACCGGAACCAGAGGATGAGAATTCCGAGCAGTTTGACGTGTCGGATAAGAGAACCCTGGATGAGGTGGTGCACTGGCTGATGGATATGAAATACATCCCCAGCTTCTGTACGGCGTGCTACAGGGAAGGAAGGACTGGAGACAGGTTTATGAGTCTCTGTAAGACAGGACAGATCCAGAACTGCTGCCATCCCAATGCACTGATGACGCTGAAGGAGTTTCTTATGGACTATGCAAGCCCTGAGACAAGAAAGATTGGGGAGGAACTGATCCAGTCAGAGCTTGTGAACATCCCAAGAGAGAGAACAAGGGAGATTGTTGTGGAGCGCCTGGCAAAGATTGAGAATGGAGAGAGGGATTTCCGTTTCTGAGAGGAGGATACACATGAGTCTCAATGCATCACCCTCTGCAAACCGGGTACATATCAGCTTTTTCGGACGCCGCAACACCGGAAAGTCCAGTCTGTTAAATGCGGTCACAGGACAAGATATGGCAGTGGTATCATATGTGAAGGGCACCACTACCGATCCGGTCCAAAAAGCTATGGAGCTTCTTCCCATAGGCCCTGTTCTGCTCATTGACACGCCGGGGATGGATGACGACCAGGAAGGCCTTGGGGCGCTTCGGGTAAAAAAGGCGGAGCAGGTACTTCACAAAACAGATGTTGCAGTCCTGGTTGTGGAGGCAGGGAAAGAGTTGGTTCCTATGGAACAGCAGCTCATAGAGCTTTTTGAAAAGAGAGAGCTGCCGTATCTTGTGGTCTTCAACAAAGTAGATCTGCTGGCAGAGGAAAGAAAACCAAAGACAGACCATGAAATCTATGTAAGTGCCCGGAAAGGCATTCATATCTTTGAGCTGAAAGAGAAACTGGGGAGCCTTGCAAAAGAAGGACAGGAGCGTCCCCTGGTAAAAGATCTGGTATCACCGGGAGACTTTGTACTCCTGGTGATACCCATTGACAAAGCGGCTCCAAAGGGAAGGCTTATACTGCCCCAGCAGCAGGTGATCAGAGAACTGTTAGACACAGGGGCGGTTCCCCTGGCAGTACAGGATGACAGAGTAGGGGAGGTGCTTGGACGCCTTGGGGAAAAGCCGCGGCTTGTCATTACGGACAGTCAGGTGTTCGGGAAGGTGGACAAAGCGGTCCCGGCTGAGATACCTCTTACCTCTTTTTCCATTCTCTTTGCCCGGTATAAGGGAATCTTGTCCGGGGCGCTGGAGGGCGCTTATGCACTTGACAGCCTGAAGGACGGGGAGAAAGTATTGATCAGTGAAGGCTGTACGCATCATCGGCAGTGTAACGATATCGGCACTGTGAAGATGCCGGGCTGGATTGAAAAACATACGGGAAAAAAGCCGGAGTATGTATTTACATCGGGAACCGGATTTCCGGAAGATCTGACTCCGTACCGGCTGGTAATACACTGCGGCGGCTGCATGCTGAATGAGCGTGAAATGCAGTGGCGCAGAAATCAGGCCGGCTCCCAGGGAGTGCCCATGACAAACTACGGCATAGCTATTGCGCATATGAACGGTATTTTGCAGCGGAGCCTGGAAATATTCCGGTGATCAGTATATATGCGGGAGGGCAGCCGAATGGAATTCGTTTCGATCGATGAGACAAACCGGGAATGCGTCAATGAATTTATAGAGAGCCAATGGCCCACAACAGAGATGGTCATTCGCGGAAAAATTGTGGATATGACCCGGACAGAGGGTATTGTTGTCCGGGAAAAAGGAAATATTGTAGGACTTCTGACGTATCTGATCAGAGACGGAATCTGTGAGATCATATCCCTGGACAGCCGTCAGGAGGGACGTGGGATCGGGAGAACACTGATCGGGAAGGCAAAGGAGACAGCAGTCAAGAGAAAATGCAGAAGGCTGACGGTTATCACAACAAATGATAACATCCAGGCAATCCGCTTCTATCAGCGCTGTGGATTTGATATGTCCCATCTGTATCACAACGCGCTGAACTATTCAAGAAAGCTGAAACCGGAGATTCCTCTGATCGGGGCAAATGGAATCCCTCTGATGCACGAGATAGAATTTGTGATGGATTTGCAGCCTTAATGTTACTTCGGAGAGCGGAGGAGAAGGGTATGACAGAACAGGAAATGATAGTGCCGCTCATTGTGGTAGAAAAACCATGATTTTTAGACAGAACAGAAAAAGGACATTCCGGCAGCCGAAAACGGTTATCGGAATGTCCTTTTCCATTGGCTGCTGTAAAGCATTTTCATGCCTTACAGCAGTAAGTTTTTATACAGCAGTATTGACTATGATCTACAGCTCCGCAAATAAGCCAAGTTCAGTTCTGTGAAAGCTCAGTTCTGTGAGCAGTGATCCATAGCAGTAATTAATAGCTGTCATTGTGCAGAAGTTCGTGTTCTTTTCCTTTTAATAAGGTATCATACAGTGACATGACAAGGGGGTTCTCGTCGGCCTTTCGGATACTGGTAACATTGTCTGCTTTGTAGAGTCCGTCTTTTCTGGCGGCTTTCGTGCGATCACCGGCTCTCGGCGGCTGGCCGCCTCCCATGATACATCCACGGCGGCATGCCATGATCTCAACAATGTGATAGTGAGCTTCGCCGCTCTTGATCCTCTCCATGACAGTCTGGGCATTTGCCAGTCCGCTGGCTACACAGACATTCAGCGGGATGCCTTTGTAGGTGACGGAGAATTCCTTGATTCCCTCCTCACCGCGGGCACCTGTCTCGGCTACGGTATCCATAGTTGCTTTGTCGTGTTTGTCCGCAAAACGGCGGAGCATAGCTTCTGTCACACCACCGGTTACGCCGAAGATAACGCCGGCGCCGGATCCGAAACCGAAAGGCATATCACAGGCTTCCGGGATCAGAGTCGGGAATTCAATACCGGAGTTCTTGATCATACGGATCAATTCTGTAGTCGTGATGACAATATCCGTGTTCTGCTCTCCATGGGTAAAGCTGTTGGGACGGATGGCCTCCATCTTCTTTGCTGTACACGGCATGATGGACACAACAACCGTCTTTTTGCCCTGGTTTTTCTCATATCCTCTGTAGTATTCTTTGATGACTGCAGAGAACATTTCCTGAGGTGAACGGCAGGTGGAGAGATTATCCTTATATTCCGGATACTGGTCACAGAGGAATTTTACCCATGCAGGGCAGCAGGAGGTGAACAGGGGCAGTTTTGAACTGTCACCCAGGCGCTCCAGAAATTCCTTGGATTCCTCCATGATCGTCAAGTCAGCGCTGAACGCTGTATCGTAAACCTCATCAAATCCCATGCGGTGCAGAACAGCCACCAGTTTGCCCATGACACTGTTTCCTTTGTCCAGGCCAAAGGCATCCCCAACTGCCACACGTACAGCCGGCGCTACCTGGGCCACGACTCTGGTACCCGGGTCGGCAATGGCATCCCATACTTCATCCATATGAGTCTTGATGCTGATGGCACCTGTGGGACAGTAGATACGGCACTGGCCGCAGCTTACGCAGTCTGTCTCGGCCAAAGTTTTATTGAAGGCAGGCATAGCCATGGCATCTGTTCCGCGGAAGGCGAAGCCCAGTACGCCCAGCCCTTGGATCTCTGAACAGGCACGTACACAGTCGCCGCAGAGAATACATTTGTTAGGGTCCCTGACAATAGAGGGAGAGCTGGTATCTAAGGGACGGATTTCCCTTGTATTCTGGAAACGCACATCCGTGATATTCATTCTGTGGGCTAAGTCCTGCAGTACACATTCGCCGCTCTTTACACAGGTGGTACAGTCACGGCAGTGGGCGGAGAGAAGAAGCTCCACGATCAGTTTTCTGTATTTTTTAATTCTTCCGGAATTGGTATAGATGACCATTCCATCTCTGGGAACCTCTGAGCAGGAGGCAAAAGTACGTCCCCTGTCATCCTCCACAGTACAGAGCCGGCAGGCGCCGAAGGTGGAAACCTCAGAGTGATAGCAGAGTGTCGGAAGATTGATTCCGGCTTTCCGGATGACGGAAAGCACATTCTTTTCATCGGTAAATTCAACTTTTCTACCGTCAATCGTCATAAATCCCATATTAAAACCCTCCTATGCTTCCACGTAAATGGCATCAAAGGCGCAGTTGTCTTTGCAGGCACCGCACTTGATACACAGTTCGTTGTCAATATGATAAGCTTGCTTGCGCACGCCGGTGATCGCTCCAACTGGACAGTTCTTTGCACATTTGCCGCAGCCTTTGCAGAACTCAGGATTAATAAGGAAACGGCGCATAGCAGTACAGCATTTGGCGGCACACTTGTGTTCTAGAATGTGCTCCTCGTACTCATTGCGGAAGGTTTTTAAAGTGCTGATAACAGGAAGGGGGGCGCTCTTGCCCAGACCGCACAGAGCCATATTCTTAACCATGGCAGCCAGCTCTTCCAGGGTGTCAAGATCCTCGATCTTTCCTTTATCGTCTACGATGCGTTCCAGGATCTCCAGCATACGTTTGGTTCCCTCACGGCAGGGAACACATTTTCCGCAGGATTCCCTCTGGGTAAAGCTCATGAAGAAACGGGCAACCTCCACCATACAGGTATTCTCGTCCATGACAACCAGTCCGCCGGAACCCATGATGGCATCGTATTTTTTAACACTGTCAAAATCCAGGCCTACATCCAGGTGTTCAGCCGTGAGACATCCGCCGGAAGGACCGCCGATCTGTACGGCTTTGAATTCTCCGCCGCCTTTGATGCCGCCGCCGATATCATAGATCATCTCACGCAGTGAGGTTCCCATGGGAACTTCGATCAGACCGGTGTTCTCAATAGAACCGGTGATGGAGAAGGTCTTCGTTCCGGGGCTGCCCTCTGTTCCGATGGTGCGGAACCAGTCAGCGCCTTTCATGACAATACCGGGAACATTGGCAAAGGTTTCTACATTGTTCAGAACCGTAGGTTTGGCCCAAAGTCCCTGGTCAACAGTTCTGGGCGGTTTTACACGGGGCATGCCTCTGTCGCCTTCAATGGAGGCAGTCAGAGCAGAGCCCTCGCCGCAGACAAAGGCTCCGGCGCCGCGGTTGATATGCATATGGAACGAGAAATCAGTTCCCAGGATATTGTCTCCCAGCAGGCCTTTTTCCTCGGCCTGTGCTATGGCGTGTGTGAGCCGTTCCACAGAGAGCGGATACTCCGCACGCACATAAATATAACCGTCCTGTGCATTGACTGCATAGGCGGCAATGGTCATTCCTTCGATGAGACGGTAGGGATCCCCTTCCATAACGCTTCCATCCATGAATGCGCCCGGGTCACCCTCGTCGCCGTTACAGACAACATAGTGTTCTTTTACGTCTGTGTGGGCGGCCACCTGTTTCCATTTTTTGCCGGTGGGGAATCCGCCGCCGCCTCTTCCGCGCAGACCGGATTTGTCTACCTCGTCAATGACGTCTTTTGGAGACATATCAAAAAGGGCCTTTGACAGAGCGCTGTAACCGCCGGAAGCTATGTATTCATCCAGAGATTCCGCGTCAAAGCGTCCGCAGTTTTCCAAAGTGATCCTGGTCTGCTTGGCAATGAATGGGATATCATCCGGTGTGGGGAAGGATTCCTCGCCCTTTTTGTAGAACAGGCGTTCCACAGGTTCTTTGTTCAGGACGGTGCGTTTAAAGATTTCCTCACAGTCGTCCATCTGTACCTTTACATATTGATAATGCAGGGGTTCGATCCGCATCAGGGGTCCAAGTTCACAGATACCCTGGCAGCCGGTCTTCACAACTCCGATGTGAGGAACATGGCCTTCAAATTCTACGGAAACACCGGGCATGTCCTTACAGAGTTCCTGCATTCTTTCGTAAATTTTCTGTGAGCCGGTAGCAACACAGCCGGTTCCGGCGCAGATCAGGATACGGCATTCAAAAGAATCAATCTGTTTCCGGGCGGCCTCCTGCTCTTTTTTCAGAGACTCTCTGTTTTCGATAATCATACGCTATCACCTCTCAATTCTGTGAGTAATTCCAATGCTTTTTCCGGCGTCATGGTCGGGTGTACTTCATTGTTCACGGTGAGTGTAGGAGCCAGCCCGCAGGCACCCAGGCAGGAAACGGTTTCCACAGTGAAAAGCATATCATCTGTGGTGTGTTTTTTCTTGCTCAGGCCCAGCTCTTTTTGAAGGGCTTCCAGAATGGGCATGGATTTGCGGACATGGCAGGCAGTTCCGTCACAGACTTTGATAATGTACTTTCCTTTTGGTTCAAAGGAAAAGTTTTCATAAAATGTGGCAACACTGTAGGCTTTGGCCTCTTTTACCCCTATTTCTTTTGCCACGTAGGTCAGTAGTTCGCCCGGCAGATAACGATATTCTGCCTGAATGTCCTGCATGATGGGAATCAGTGCACTTGGCCTGCGGCCGTAATGGCTGATGATTTCGTCCGTCTTCTGGTAGTAGCTCTTGTCAAGCATTCAGATACCTCCTTTAGATTTGATCATTCATGACAACAGAAAGTTCACAATAGGTGCTTTCTGTTGTTTACAGTACACTTCCGCATGTGCATTTGGGTATTATTGCACATATACCTGTCCTCTAATTATATAATGATAAGAGGAAATACACAATAAAATTTTTGAAAAAAACACAAAAATATACAAATTAGTTAATGGTTTGCCGCAGTTCACAATCGTTGTTCTGTGATGTGTTTTTCTGCGCCTGCCCACGAAAATCCTAGTAACTACAGCGAACAGGTGCGGAAAGGGGACGGAAAAAGCAGTGGTCTTTGGGGAGACTGGCATTTGGTTCTGCGAGGCTAAGCGGAAGGTTCTACGAAATCCACGATTTACGCAGACTTAGGCGAGAACGTAAGTGAGCGCCTTAGTCGTAGTTAATCGTTAGTTCGGAGGTTCTGGAGTCTCGAGCAGAACCAAATGCCAGTCTCCCCAAAGACCGCTGCTTTTTCCTGGTTTTCGCGAACGGAAGGTGAGTGATTAACGGGGCGGCTTTCATTGCATATAGCTTATCATATGGCGTTCGCTGTAGTAATAGAGTATGTTTGAAAATTCATTTCGATAATCTGCACACTTTAATGCAGGTGGATTTATTTATTTTACGCTTGACTTAAACTAACAGTTGTTAGTATAATGAGGACTAACAACTGTTAGTAAAATTGCCAAAACAGGAGAAAGCTATGAAAACAAGAGAAAAGATATTGAAGGAAGCTCTTATCCTTTTTTCGGAACGGGGATTTCACGCGGTTTCCGTGCGGGATATAGCCAAAGCTGTAGGGATAAAAGAGAGTTCCCTTTACAACCATTTTAAAAATAAGCAGGATATCTTTGACAGTATTGTGGATATTCAGTGGGAGAACGCAAAGGCATATTTCCGGGAGAAGGAGCTGCCCTTTGCGCCAGAGGAGAAAAAAGACGTTTTTATTGAGTGGGATTTTGACAGGCTGTCAGAGAAAGTATTGTCGGTCTTTTCCTTTTTCTTTGAAAATGAGGAAAACGTAAGGTATCGGAGACTTTTGATCTTAAGCCAGTATGAATACCCCAGGGCAAAAGAAATTTATATACAATTATATAGGAATTATATGCTGGAATTTCAGAGCAGCCTGTTTTTGTCTCTTATGGAGGCAGGCGTGCTGGAAAAAAGAGATCCAGATAAACTTGCCCTGGAATTCTACGGTCCTGTTTTTTTGCTGCTACACACCTGTACAGGGCTTGAGGAGGCAAAACCTAAATTTGTGGAACATTTGAGACAATTTGTGGAAGTATATGGAAAGAAAGAGGAGAGCAGATGAATATTTTGGTGGTATACAGTTCAAAGACCGGATTTACAAAGAGATACGCCCAGTGGATCCAAGAAGTGGTCCCCTGTACCTGTGTGGAGGCGAAAGAGGCGGAGAAGCTTGAAATTGGGAACTATGATGTGATTTTGTATGGAGGCGGTTTCTATGCGGGAAAGATTCATGGCGTGGAATGGTTGAAAAGCAGACTGCCAATACTGGAGGGAAAGCGGACGGCAGTTTTTGCCACAGGCGCAACACCTCCCGAGGCCCCGGAAGTGGAAAAGGCCATAGCACAGAATTTCACAGAGGAAGAATTAGGGAAAATTTCCTGTTTTTATCTGCGAAGCGGTATTAATTATGAAAATATGGATTGGAAAAGCCGGATGATGATGAAGGTTTTTGCGAAAATGATGGAAAAGAAAAAAGACAAAACAGAGCAGGAAAAGGAGATGGCATCCCATCTTGGAAGCTCTTTTGACGCTGCGGACAGAACATATCTGGAACCGCTGCTTGGATGGATCCAGAAGAGATAGAGGGAGAGGACACCGGACGGAGAAAAGAGTGTGTCTGTTTTCATTGACAAAGAAGAACTGCCTGTGCTAGTATCAAACATAACCAGTTACCTTTTTAGAGAGGAGTGGACCCATGCTTTTTCCGATTGACAGAATTCCGGCCAAGCCCTATGTATACGGAACCATATTCTCCCTGGCCAACAGGATGCAGTGTGTGGGGGACAGGCGGGACAGCGAAGTGACAACCATGCAGTGCTTTATGATGGCCAACCTCACCCTTTTTGAAGACTACCGTTTAAATCTGGGGGAGATGGCGCAGCTTCTTGGTACATCCAGGCAGAATGCTAGGAAGATGGCAGATCTGCTGAAAAGGAAGGGCTTTGTGGATCTGAAGAGAGACGGAAGAAATATACGGATCGCACTGACTGAAAAGGGGAAAACATATTATACTGCCAGGGAAAAGCAGGAATCCGCGTATTTGGAGGAACTGTTTGACGGAATGGATGAACAGCTGGTGGAGCATATGAAAGCAGGACTTACGGACTTACTTGAAAATGTAGCGAGATACGAAAAGAAGCTGGAAAATCAGCAGTCAGAAAAGGAGAATTGACATGGCATTTTATTATGAGGAGCCGTCCAGAACATTTAGTGAATACCTATTGATTCCGGGTTATTCGTCCACCCATTGTATACCGTCCCAGGTGAACCTGAAAACCCCTCTGGTCAAATACAGAAAAGGGGAAGAGCCGGCACTGTCCATCAACGTTCCAATGGTGTCTGCCATCATGCAGTCTGTATCGGATGATAATCTGGCGGTGGCCCTTGCGCAGGAAGGCGGCCTTTCCTTTATCTATGGCTCCCAGCCGGTGGAAAAGCAGGCGGAGATGGTAAAAAAGGTAAAGAACTACCGGGCCGGATTCGTAGTGAGTGATTCCAATGTTTCACCGGAGATGACACTTCAGGATGTTTTGAGACTGACAGAGCAGACTGGGCATTCAACCATAGCGGTTACAGAGGACGGCGGACCGGGCGGCAGACTTCTGGGGATCGTTACCAACAAAGATTACCGAGTGAGCCGTATGAACCTTGACTTAAAGGTAAAGGAATTTATGACCAAGCTGGATGACCTTGTATATGCAGAGGAGGAGACGACTCTGAAAGAGGCCAATGATATTATCTGGGAACATAAGATCAACTGCCTGCCTCTGGTGAATAAAAAACAGGAACTGGTGTATCTGGTTTTCAGGAAAGATTATGACACACATAAGAAGAATGAAAATGAGCTGATAGACAGTAACAAACGCTATATGGTAGGTGCGGGGATCAATACCAGGGATTATGAGACACGTGTTCCTGCGCTGGTGCAGGCAGGTGCTGATGTTCTCTGTATAGACAGTTCCGAGGGCTTTTCCGAATGGCAAAAGATCACCATTGATTATATCAGGAAAAACTATGGAAATGATGTAAAAGTAGGAGCCGGGAATGTGGTGGATGCGGAAGGGTTCCGTTTTCTGGCTGATGCTGGTGCTGACTTTGTAAAGGTGGGGATCGGCGGCGGCGCCATCTGTATCACCCGTGAACAGAAAGGGATCGGCAGAGGACAGGCAACCGCGGTAATAGAAGTTGCAAAGGCCAGGGATGAATATTTTAAAGAGACAGGGATTTATATTCCTATCTGTTCAGATGGCGGCATTGTGCATGACTACCATATCACCCTGGCACTGGCAATGGGAGCTGATTTTATCATGCTGGGAAGATATTTTGCCAGATTTGATGAAAGCCCTACAAAAAAGGTTAATATCAACGGAAGCTACATGAAGGAATACTGGGGAGAAGGCAGTGCCAGAGCCAGAAACTGGCAGCGGTATGACATGGGCGGCGAGAAGAAGCTTTCTTTTGAGGAAGGCGTGGATTCCCTGGTACCTTATGCGGGAAGCCTGAAGGATAATGTCAGCTTGACCCTGAGTAAAGTCCGTTCTACCATGTGCAACTGCGGAGCGCTCACCATTCCGGAGCTGCAGGAAAAAGCAAAAATAACATTGGTTTCCTCTACCAGTATTGTAGAGGGCGGCGCGCATGATGTCATGCTGCGGGACCAGAGATAAAATATAGATACCATAGAGTCAGAACAGATTCTGTAAAAGGGGCAGTTTGAGTCGGAAAGCCCGCTTTTGCGGAATCTGTTCTTTTATATGCCTGTCCCATTTTGTTCCTTCCCGGGGACGTTACTATTCAGCCTTTCGGCTTCATAGCAACAAAAGCATGCACACAGTCTGCACAAACCACAGTCTGACCCGTGGCTGACTCGGGATTGCCCTGCATCTGCCAGGCAATCCCTGGCGGGATAGTGGAAGGCTGAACTGTTACCCGGGGGCCTGCCTGTTTTCATCCAAGGTTTACTTTTTAACGCTTTAATGATAAAATGTAACAAAAGGAGGGTGTTTTATGTCTGACAAATTATATGAATTGATGGATTGGCCGGAAATAGAGACGATTGTATATTCCGAGGAAAGCGAACCGCGCCGTATTCTGGGACCGCGTGTGACAGAGGACGGTATTTTGATCCAGTGCTTTTTGCCCGGTGCTGTGCAGGCAAGGATCCTGCTCACGAAAGAAAAACAGACTTATGATATGGTGATGGAAGATGAGGCAGGATTTTTCGCTGTCTTGATACCTGGAAATAAAATTCCGAAGTATAAAGTGGAAACAGAGGATGAGGAAGGTAAGAAAAAGCAGTTCTATGATCCTTATTCCTTTGAACCCAAGATCAGCCTTGACGAGGAACAGCAGTTCTGCGCAGGCATCTGCTATGAGATTTACGAAAAACTGGGTGCCCATACCATGACGATCAATGGTGTATCCGGTGTATATTTTGCCGTTTGGGCACCAAATGCGCTCAGAGTCTCTGTGGTTGGTGATTTTAACCACTGGGATGGAAGGGTTCATCAGATGAACCGTCTGGCCGTATCAGGGATCTTTGAGATATTCATACCGGGGATCAAACCGGGCGCTCTGTATAAATACGAGATCAAGGCAAAGGGTTCTCTTGTATATCTAAAAGCAGATCCTTATGGAAATCAGGTGGAGCTGCGTCCGAAAACAGCTTCTATAGTGGCGGATCTGAATCACTACCGGTGGCAGGATGACCAGTGGATGAAAGACAGAAAGCGTATCAATGATGAAAAGAAACCTATGCTGGTCTACGAGATGCATCTGGGTTCCTGGATAAAACCGGAGGAAGAGGGAAAACTGTTCTGTAATTATCGTGACATTGCCCCGAAGCTTGCAGAATATTTAAAAGATATGGGTTATACACATGTAGAGCTTATGCCGGTTATGGAACATCCTTATGATGCCTCATGGGGGTATCAGGTGACCGGATATTATGCGCCTACCAGCAGATATGGCACCTGTGAGGACTTTATGTATTTCATGGATTATCTGCATCAGCAGGGAATCGGCGTGATCCTGGACTGGGTGCCGGCACATTTCCCAAAAGATACACAGGGACTGCCCAATTTTGACGGCACATGTCTGTACGAGCATTTGGACCCCAGGCAGGGGATGCATCCGCATTGGGGAACGCTGATCTATAATTACGGAAGGCCGCAGGTGAGAAACTTCCTTATTTCCAACGCGCTTTTCTGGATAGAGAAGTTCCATGCAGACGGTATCCGTATGGATGCGGTGGCGTCCATGCTGTATCTGGACTACGGAAAGAATGACAGGGAGTGGGTTCCAAATATCTATGGTTCCAATGAGAACCTGGAAGCGATCGAATTTCTGAAACACCTGAATTCCATCTTTAAGAAAAGGCATCCCGACGCGCTTTTGATCGCGGAGGAGTCTACGGCATGGCCTAAGATCACGGGCAGTATAGAGGATGATGGCCTGGGCTTTGACATGAAATGGAATATGGGCTGGATGAATGACTTTATTGACTATATGAAAAAAGACCCGCTGTTCAGAGGCGGCGCTCATGATGAGCTGACATTCAGCATGGTATATGCATATAGTGAAAAATTTCTCTTAAGCTTGTCCCACGATGAGGTGGTCCATTTAAAAGGTTCTCTTCTCACCAAAATGCCGGGGGATAAGGAACAGAAATTTGCAAACCTCCGCGCCGCATATGGGTTTATGGCTGTGCATCCAGGAAAGAAGCTGCTGTTTATGGGACAGGAATTTGCCCAGGAGAGAGAGTGGTCTGAGGAGAGAAGCCTTGACTGGGAGCTTCTGGAACAGCCGGAACACCAGCAGTTTAAAAATTATGTGAAAGCTCTCTGGAATTTCTATAAAGAACAACCGGCATTGTTTGAACTAGATTATGACCCGGATGGGTTCGAGTGGATCAACCACATGGAATCTGAGAAAAACATGCTGACGTTTATCAGGAAGACAAAAAAGAGAGAGGAGCTTTTGGTGATCGTATGTAACTTCTCACCTCTTGCATATGAAAAATATCAGATGGGAGTGCCGTATCCGGGCAAATACAAAGAAATCTTCAATAGTGATGCAGCAGAGTTCGGCGGAACCGGTGTAAGAAATGCCAGGGTAAAATCCTCCAAACGGGCAGAGCATGATGAGAGAAAGAACTCCATAGTCATTGATGTGGCACCTCTGTCAGTTCAGATCTTCTCTTTCACAAAAGAGGAGAAAAAGACAACTGCAAAGGCAGGGACAAAAAAGGCCGTGAAGGAAACTACAGGTGTTAAGAATGCCGCAAAAGGAAAGAGCAGGGCGTCCGGGACAGGAAACACTGCTGAGAGTAAGACAAACCCTGCGGTTTCAAAAGTCCGGGCAGAGCTGGAAAAGAAGATCGAGGATGAGCGCAAAAAAGAACTGGAGCGGCAGGCGCTGAACCTATCCGCAGCGGCGGAGGCTGTCAAGGCGGAGGCCGGGAAAGAAACAGCCAAAGCGGAAACAGAGAAGACAACCGCAGGAACAAAGGCAAAAAAGACAGTAGCCAAAGCGAAAAGTAAAAAGACAACATCCAAAACGGAAGCGGAGAAGACAGAGGCAAAGCCAGAGGCTAAGAAGATAGCATCCAAACCGGAGGCTAAAAAAATAGCAGCAAAACCGGAAGCTGAGAAAATAGAGGCAAAGCCGGAGGCGAAAAAAATAGCGTCTAAACCGGAGGCCGAGAAAATAGAGGCAAAGCCGGAGGCGAAAAAAATACCAGCGAAACCGGAAGCTGAGAAAATAGAGGCAAAGCCGGAGGCTAAGAAGATAGCATCAAAACCGGAAGCTGAGAAAATAGAGGCAAAGCCGGAGGCGAAAAAAATAGCGTCTAAACCGGAAGCCGAGAAAATAGAGGCAAAGCCGGAAGCTAAGAAGATAGCATCCAAACCGGAAGCTGAGAAGATAGAGGCAAAGCCGGAGGCGAAAAAAATAGCGTCTAAACCGGAAGCCGAGAAAATAGAGGCAAAGCCGGAAACCGAAAAATTAGCAGTGAAACAGGAAACGGTGAAAACAGAGACAAAATCAGAGACAAAATCAGAGCAGACACCTGTTGCTGACCAGGTGGCGAAAGCAGATGAGACAGAAAATGCAAAGCCGGAAACCGGCAGGACAGCTCCGGGTAAGAGAACAACGAGAAAGACGACAAAGAAGAAATAAGGATGAACTAAATGACAGGATTTTTGGCAAAAAGTATTAATATAGAAAAAATCTGGAACCGTATCAGTGCCCAGATTCCCGCCGTGGAAGCCTTTGCGTGGAAAGTAATACTGGCAATCGTTATCTATTTTATAGCCAGTAAAGTGATCATCAAGATATGCGCCCTGATCCGGGCGGCCATGAACAGAGCAGGCGCGGATACCGGTGTGATCCAGTTTTTGACTTCCTTTGTAAAAACAGCCCTTTACTTTCTGCTGATCGTAAGTATTGCAGTCCGTTTTGGAATCAAGGAATCCTCCATTGCGGCATTGCTGGCATCCGGTGGTGTGGCAATCGGCCTGGCACTGCAGGGCGGTCTGTCAAATCTGGCAGGCGGAGTGATCATCATGCTCCTGAGACCTTTCACAGTGGGAGACTACATTATAGAAAACACCAACAAACAGGAGGGCACAGTGGTGAAGATCGATCTGTTTTACACCACCCTCTCCACTGTGGACAACAGACGGATCACCATACCCAACGGAAATATCACCAATTCCAGTATTGTCAATGTGACATCCCAGGATAAGCGGAAGCTGGAGATCAAGGTCATGATCGGCTACCAGTCGGATCTGAAAAAAGCAAAAGGAATTCTGGAAACTCTGCTCCACGAGGATCCTGCAATCATGTCCGAGCAGGAGATGCTGGTGTTCGTGGACGAATTGGCGGATGACGGCGTGATCCTGGGATTAAGGGCATGGGTGAAGACAGAGGATTACTGGCCTGCTAAATGGAGACTGAATGAGGAAATCAAACTGACATTTGACGAGGAAAACATTGATATTCCATATCCGCAGCTTGATGTGCATATCAAGTCCGGATTGCCGGAGGCTTTCGGCAGAGAGGAGCGCAACCTATGAAACACAGAAATTTATGTCTTGCTGTCCTGCTTAGCGCCGCAATGATATTTGGCACTGCAGGATGCAGCAATGCCCAGGATACAGATGCGAAAACCCAGACAGAGTCGAAAGAGAGTCAGAAGGATACTGAACAGGATAAGAAGGACACCTCAGATCAGAAAGCAGAGAAAGAGACAGAAAAAGAAGATACTCAGGCAGATAAAAAGGATAATGCAGAGTCGAAAGATGAGACTGCAGAGAAGGACACAGAGAAAAACGCAGAAACCGGCAATGCCGGCACAGAGAACTCCCAGGAGGAGAGCGCACCGGTACAGTCGGGTCAGGCGTTTATCTATGTTCCCGACGACAATGCTGAGGGATGGGATATCAAACAAGTGGAAATTGCCCAGGTAACAGCCGATGCTCTGATCGGTCAGCTTGTGGGTGCAGGGGTTCTGACAGACAGTATAACAGTTCAGAATTTTGAGGAGACAGAGGAGGAGGGACAGTATGTCCTGAAACTGGATTTGTCCTCTAATTTTAAGGACAGTGTCCGCTCCATGGGTACGGCGGGAGAAATCCTTACCATAGGGGCTGTTGTCAACTCATTTTTGGATACCTATCAGGCAGAAGCTATCCAGATCACAGTGGACGGCAGCACACTGGAGACAGGCCATGAGATATACGAAGGATACATGACACATATGGATTATCAGTAACTACAGGTGCAGCGCCGGAAGGATTCCGGCAGCTGCATTTTCAGATTGGACGGGAGTGGCTGACTATGAAAAAATTATTTGAACCATTACAAATTAAGAATGTGAAGATCAAAAACAGAGTTTGTTTTCCCCCTGTGGTATGTTATGCGTGGGGGACAGAGGACGGCTACGTGACACAGGAGAATGTGGAACATTACAGAAAGGTGGCAAAAGGACAGGCAGGACTTATCATACAGGAAGCTACCTGTGTAGATAAGAACGGTAAGCTTGTGGAAAACCAGCTTGGTATCTGGGAGGATGGGCAGATCCAGGGGCTGTCTGAAATTGTGGATGCGGTACACAAAGAAGGATGTCCCATTTTTATCCAGATCCATCATGCCGGTGTCTCGGGACTGGACGGAGAGCTTGCCTGTCCCAGTGATTACAGTTTTTCTAAAAATGGAGTGAAAAAAACAGGCAAAGAGCTGACAGAGGAAGAAATACATAGGATCCAACAGGAATTTACAGATGCCGCGGTCCGAGCCTGGAAAGCAGGATATGACGGTGTAGAGCTTCATGGATGTCATCAATACCTCATGTGCGAATTCTTTAACCGCTGGGTAAACCGCAGACAGGATGCGTACGGGGAACATAGGGAATTGTTTGCAGTGGAAATCCTGCGGGCCATAAAGGAAAAGGTGCCTGAGGATTTCGTGGTGGGAATCCGTCTGGGAGGATTTGAACCAAGACTGGAGGATGGGATCAGACATGCGGTGATACTGGAAAAAGAGGGCATAGATTTTATTGATGTGTCCTATGGATTTTCCGGGGAGGATGATCCGAAAGCGCCTGTGGACTTTCCCTATGAGAAATGTATCTATGCAGCGGAGGAGATCAAACGCAGCGTATCGGTGCCTGTTTTTGCGGTAAACGGGATCACAAGTCCTAATATGGCACAGGAGATTCTGGAGCGCACCAATGTGGATATGATCGACATTGCCAGGGGGATCATTGTGAACTATAATTGGGCAAAAGATGCCATGGAGGGCAGGGATACCGGAAAATGTCTGCACTGTAAGCGCTGTCTGTGGTGCGAAGATCCGGATACCTGTGCGGGCAGAAAAGTTCTAAAGAAGAATCTGCGGGGGAAAAAGGAATTTATAGACAATTTATAATTTTTAAGAGTCAGGAAATATCTATTTGTCTGCCATCGTGCTATTATTATTATATCGTAAAAATGAGAGAGGATGATACCACATGAAGACGCAGGTATTGTATAAAAGCAGAACGGGCAATACGGAAAAGCTGGCAAAGGCCATATTTGCAGCAATACCGGGCTCGGATAAGGACATTGCCCGGCTGGACGGGCAGACAGACTATGATATGGCGGACATTTATTTTATCGGATTCTGGACGGACAGAGGGAGTGCCAGTGTAGAAGTGCTGGATTACCTGGGGGCCCTCCAGGGGAAGAAGATTGCATTGTTCGGCACCTGCGGAATGGGTGAGAGCCAGGAATATTTTAAAAAGATAGAAGAGAATATCCGGGTTTTCATAGAGGATGACAACGAATATCTGGGTGCTTTTATGTGCCAGGGCAAGATGCCTATCCAGGTCAGGGAAAAGTATAACCGTATGCGAAACGGTGACAACGGCAGGCAGGTTGACGCTATGATACGGAATTTTGACATGGCTATGCTGCATCCCGACATGGATGACCTGGAGCATGCCCGTGAGTTTGTAGGCAGAATATATGAAACATTAGAGAAGGATGGGATTTGACGATCATGAAAGAAAAATTTGCAAAGTTTATGGCAGGGCGTTACGGCACAGACAGACTGAACCAGTTTATGCTCATTGTGCTTCTTGTCTGTGCTGTCATCAATCTGTTTATCAGAAATGGATATGTTTCCATACTGCTGACTTCCTGGGAGGTTCTTCTGATCGTTTTCATATATATCAGAATGTTTTCAAGGAAGCTCACAAAGCGCTATGCAGAGAACCAGAAGTACCTGGCTGTGGAAAACAAGGTACGCCATTTCTTTGGCCAGAAAAAATATATTCAGCAGCAGAGAAAGGACTATCACATTTATTCCTGTCCAAGCTGCAAGCAGAAGATCCGTATTCCCAAGGGAAAAGGCAAGGTAAGCGTGCGCTGTCCAAAGTGTGGAACGGAATTTGTGAAAAATAGCTGATGCAGACAGCAAAGACCAGATAATGACCAGAGTGTGCCGGAAGGAATTTTCAGGCACACTCTGAGCTGTACAGTATGATACGGACGGAATCATACTGCTGGAACCAGTAAAGCGTAAAAAAGCGTAAAGCCCCGTAAAAGGCTTTACGCTTTTTATGTAAAAGCTGGAAATGAGACTCGAACTCACGACCCCTTCATTACGAGTGAAGTGCTCTACCGACTGAGCTATTCCAGCTTGTGTTACACACAAATGATATTATACACGATTTTGAGAAAAATTCAACTGTTTTTTACAAATTCTGTCTTATGTTTTGTAACAGTTCAGTTAGGTCTGCGCATTTACTGCGCTGACCGTATGAACAGGTAGTGCCAGCAGGCATATTTAGAGTGTGTCGGAAGGGATTTTCAGATACACTCTGGTCAAGAATACCGGAATGGATTATTTGAGAATAAAATGGATGAATTCCCTCTAAATTATTTGTCGGGAATTGACAACGCCGAACATTTGTGCCATTATATACCAGAGATAGTTTAATAAGAGGCGGCTGTGAGGGGACTGAACAGCTGCGATAAGATAAAGAAGGATACGACATGAGTGAGATACGACACCCTCAGGGAAATCCCTCAGATTCTGTTTCGGCAGAGGCGGGGAAAGATAAGTTACTGGAATTAAAGGGGATCAGCAAGAGCTTCGGCACAACAGACGTGCTCAGAGACATTGATCTTTCCATAGAAAGAGGAGAGTTCATCACATTCTTAGGTGCCTCCGGCTGCGGAAAGACCACAACGCTGCGCATTATCGCCGGATTGGAAATGCCTGATAAAGGTCAGGTGATCTTGGAGGGCCGGGATGTGACTGCGCTGGAACCTCATCAGAGAGATGTGAACACAGTGTTTCAGAACTATGCCCTGTTTCCCCATATGAATGTGGAGGCAAACATTGGCTATGGTCTGAGGATACGTAAGGTTCCTAAAAATGAAATTAAGAAAAATGTAAAGAAAATGCTGGATCTTGTTCAGCTCTCAGGCTATGAAAAGCGTATGCCCTCAGAGCTGTCAGGGGGACAGAAGCAGAGAGTTGCTATTGCACGCTCCCTGATCAACAGTCCAAAGTTACTGCTGCTGGACGAGCCTTTAGGCGCACTTGACCTGAAGCTGCGCAGGGCCATGCAGACAGAGCTGAAGCGGCTCCAGAAGAAGCTGGGCATTACCTTCCTGTACATAACCCATGACCAGGAGGAGGCCATCAACATGTCTGACCGCATTGTGGTCATGCGTGACGGACAGTTTGAACAGATCGGTACCCCGGATGAGATCTACAACCGTCCAAAAACCAGCTATGTAGCTGATTTTGTGGGCAATGCCAATATTATCTCCGGTATTGTGGAGAATATAGGTGAGGAACTGACAGATATCCGTGTGAACGACTGTCTCATTTCAGCCGGAACTGTGGATGGACTGAAAAAAGGCAGCAGAGCAGTGGTAGCTGTGAGAAGGGAGAATATCAAAGTTTGCCGTGAGTGCAAAAAAGGGCTTCCGGCAGTGATAACAGATAAATCCTTTAACGCGGGACAGCTCCACATGGCTTTCAGACTGGAGGACGGCAGAGAAGTGGTTGCCAGCCATTATGGCATAGACACAGATCTGACTGTGGATCAGAAGGTCTGTGTGGGATGGGAGCCGGAGCACGCCGTCTTTGTGGATATGGATGAAGGCACACAGGGGGCGTGAGATGGAGAAAAAGAAAAAATCGGGACTGTTTCTGACGGTTGCACCCCTCTATATCTTTACCCTTGTCTTTGTGGCCGGACCACTGGTCTATATGATAGCGCTGAGTTTTGCCACAAACAGCGACGGGTGGGGTACCGTGTGGAAATTTACCCTGGAAAATTATAAGAAGATAGCAGACCCTGTCTATCTAAAAAGCTTTAGCCAATCCTTCCAATTGGCCTTTACCAGTACCATCTGTATTACGCTGCTGGGATATCCCTTCGGATATTTTATGGCAAAGCAGTCAGATAAATGGAAAAAGAGGATCATGCTGCTGGTCATGGTGCCCTTCTGGACCAGCTCTCTGATCCGCATGTATGGGTGGATCATTCTGCTCCAGGCAAAAGGTGTGTTCAACACTCTTTTAATGAAGCTGGGCATTATTCAGGAGCCTCTGAAAATTCTCTATTCCTATCCGGCAGTTGTCATCGGTATGGTGTATGCACTGCTGCCGTTTATGGTGCTCTCCGTGTATTCCAGCGTGGAAAAGATGGACTGGTCATTAGTGGAGGCCGCAAGGGATCTGGGTGCCAGCCGCCCAATGGCATTTTTGACGGTAACCCTGAAGCTGACGCTGCCGGGACTTCTGACCGGTGTGATCCTTTCCTTTGTGCCGTCTATGGGCCTGTTCTTTATCGCGGACATTCTGGGCGGTAATAAAATTGTTCTGGTGGGAAGCGTGATCCAGGATCAGCTCACAAGAGGAAGCAATTGGCCATTTGCAGCAGCCCTCGCAGTGGTGCTCATGGCTCTTACTTCCATTATGATTTATCTGTACAGGAAAATCACCCACGTGAAAGATTTGGAGGGATTCTTTTGAGAAAAAAACATAAGCTGTCAGGCATTTATCTGGCTGTTCTGCTGCTCATTATGTATCTCCCCATTGTGATGGTGGTGATATTTTCTTTTAATGAGTCCAAGCTGACAGCCAGCTTTACAGGATTTTCTTTGAAATGGTATGAAACACTCTGGCACGACAGAGATATAAAGGAGGCGCTGTTCAACAGCATACTTCTGGGTGTCATAAGCTGCGCCATCTCTGCGGTCATCGGAACTTTAGGTGCCGTTGGTATGGCACGGGCGGATTATAAGACGAAAGGCATGATGGAATATCTTTCCACAGTCCCTATCATGATACCGGAGATCATTCTCGGTATGGTATTTCTTGCCTTTTTCTCCTTATTAAACCTGCCTTTTGGTATGACAACCTTGGTAATTGCGCATACTACCTTTTGTATTCCCTATATATTTATGATGGTGAAGGCAAGGCTTGTGGGAATTGACAGGTCGTTAGAGGAGGCGGCCCGGGATCTGGGAGCATCTCAGATACGGACGTTCTTTGATATCACACTCCCGTTGATCATGCCTGCGGTTCTGTCGGGAAGCCTGCTTGCCTTTGCCATGTCTTTTGATGATGTGGTCATCAGTATTTTTGTAAACGGTCCAAGGCTCAATACACTTCCGGTAAAGGTCTATACCCAGTTAAAGACAGGGGTTACCCCGGAGATCAATGCGCTTTGTACCATAATCCTAGTGGCTATCGTTCTGGTTCTTGGCATCTCTTCTTTGGTACAGAAGAGGCAGGAACACAGGCGGGGAGAACTTTCAGAAAGATGAGGTAAAAATATGAAGAGAAGATTAGCAGCTCTTACACTGTGTTTTGCGATGGCGGCTTCCATGCTTGCCGGATGCGGCGAAAAAGAGGAAGACGACAACAAAGAACTGGTACTCTACACCTGGGAGGGTCTGTTCCCCCAGGAAGTCCTGGATGGTTTTGAGAAAGAGACAGGGATCAAGATCATCAGCTCCAACTTTGACACGAATGAAACCATGCTGGAAAAGATCCAGCAGACAGACGGAAAAGACTATGATATTGTTGTGGGCGATGACTATATCATTGAACAGATCGTAAAGAACGGCCTTGCAAAAAAACTGGACAAAACACAGATCGGCAATTTTAACAACATCAATCCACTGTATCAGAGCCAGTTTTATGATCCGGACAATGAATATACAGTTCCCCACGGAGCTGGTATCCCCCTGATCGTATATGATCCGGAGCAGGTTGATTTTGAGATCAAGGGCTACGAGGATCTGTGGAATCCAAAGCTTGAGGACAAGATCGCTATGATCGGCAGTTACCGTGCCGTCAACGGATTTGTACTTCAGACCATGGGGAAATCCATGAATGAGGAAGATGTATCTGTCATTGAGCAGGCCGGTGAGAAATTAAAAGAACTGGCACCAAACATCCGTATGATCCAGGACAGTGATACACAGAATGCACTGCTGAACGGCGAGGCAAGTGTTGCTTATCTCTATACATCCCAGGTGACAGCAGCCCTTGCGGAAAATCCGGACCTGAAGGTGGTCTATCCTGAAGAGGGGCTGGGATTCGGCATCATGAATCTGTTTATTCCCAAAAACGCGCCGGATGAGCTGAACGCGTATAAATTCCTGGACTACATTTTAGAGCCGGAGACAGCGGCAAAATGTTTTGATGCTCTTGGCTATTACTGTACCACAAAGGCTGCTGACGACCTGGTAAATCCGAACCTGGTAGTGCCTGATTCTGTGACAAAGGGTGAGATCGTACAGAATGTGAGCGCAGAGGCCAATGAGGCGTATGAGAAAAACTGGACAGAATTCAAAGCGGCATGTGACTAAGAAGGGAGGAGGTACATACAATGCAGACAAAAGTGACAAGAGAAGAAGCGTTAAAGCTTCTGAAAAAATACAACAAAGAGGAATTCCATATCCTGCATGCGCTGACTGTGGAAGGCGTTATGCGTTGGTATGCCGAAGAGGTGGGGTATGGCCATGAGGCGGAGTTCTGGGCATTGGTGGGCCTGCTTCACGATGTAGATTTTGAACAGTATCCCGAGGAGCACTGCAAAAAAGCACCGGAGCTTCTGGCGGAGATTGATGCCAAGGAGGAGCTTGTACACGCGGTTGTGAGCCATGGATACGGACTTTGTTCTGACGTGAAGCCGGAACATCTTATGGAGAAGATCCTGTTTGCCTCCGATGAGCTTACAGGACTTATCTGGGCGGCAGCAAAAATGCGTCCTTCCAAGAGCGTTATGGATATGGAAGTGTCCAGTGTAAAGAAAAAATTCAAGGATAAGAGATTCGCAGCCGGCTGTTCCAGGGATGTGATAAAGGACGGTGCCGAGATGCTGGGATGGGAGCTGACTGAATTATTTGACAAGACGATCCAGGCCATGCGTTCCTGTGAGGCTTCTGTGGCCCGGGAGTGCGAAGCGCTGGCAGTACAGTGATATGAAGGATAAATATGTTGTGAATGAGGGCAAAAGGGATGCGGGAGCATCCTTTTTGCCTGCTTACTATTATTCCCCGTGGAAAGAGGGGAGGACAAAAGAGGAACAGGAAACCCTGCTTCATGCCGAAGAGATGGAGATCGCCGATGGTGTGGAGGAGATCGGAAACTATACCTTTTACGGCTGTGGAAATTTAAGAACCCTGTCCTTCACGGATTCCCTGAAGCGCATCGGCGGCGGTTCCTTCACAGGATGCTCCGCGCTCAGGAAACTGTATGTGCGGATGGGTGAAGGGGCCAAGAGCTGTCTGGCGGATGTGGTGGCTGAAACCTTTCACGAAGTGTTTGTGACGATCACGTTTAGGGAGACTGAACACTGCGCGAAACTGGTATTTCCGGAGTATTATGAGGAAGGTGTGGAGAACACGCCGGCCAGGATACTGGAGACACATTTTCACGGTTCAGGCTATCGTTACCGCCAGTGTTTTACAGAAAAACGTGTAGATTATCACCGCTATGACAATTTATTTGAAGTGGCAAAGGTGTATGAGAAGCCGGAGATCCTGATTCCCATGGCCATGGGGCGCCTTATGCATCCCTGGGAATTGGGGGAAGCTGCAAAAAAAGAGTATGCCGCATATGTGGAAGAACACTTGGCAGAGACAGGGGACTATTTTCTTGGGCGTAAGGACTGGCACAGTGCTCTGTGTTATCTGGCAGAACAGATGGTGCAGAGCGCTGAGGAGATGGAACTGCTCTTAAGCCAAGCGTCAAAAAGAGGACAGACAGAGGCGGTGAGTGTATTGATGGAGATGAAGAGGAAACGGTTTGGCAGGGCTGTAAAGTCCTTTGAATTTTAAAAATGGAGTAAAAAGATGGCACAGGAAATGGAAAAACGAATCAATGAAGTGTGTGTCAGAATACTGGCCGCTTCCAGAAGTGAGCTATATCTGCACATGCGCTTTTTGGATGTGGCACTTTCTGCGTTTTCATATGTGCAGAACCCGGAGATGGAGGCCCTGGGAACAGACGGTGTGGGGTTTTATTATAACCCTGCCTATCTGGGCGGCCTGTACCGGGAGGGTCGTGTATGGGTGAACCGGGCATATCTTCATATGGTGTTCCACTGCATTTTTGCCCATCCGTGGAAGGATACGCGTCTCAGAAAAAAGAGAGCATCCAGGCTGGTTGAGGAAAACCTGGCAGATCTTTTGTGGGATGTCTCCTGCGATATTGCCAGCGAAGCCATGATCGACAGCATTCCTCTGCACTGTGTGCGCCGTCCGGCGTCTGCTTTCAGAAGAGAGACTTACGCGGAGCTTGGGAAAAAGCGCCGTGTTCTGAATGCAGAGGGGGTTTTTACGGCACTTTTGGAGGTGAGGCCCAGCCAGGAACAGCTTCGCAGATTGAGCCAGGAATTCTATGTGGATGACCACCGGTTCTGGAGCGGGGGAAAAAGAAAAACACCCAACCAGAGACCAAAGGAGAATTGGGATGACATCCGCAATAAGATGGAGACAGAACTGCAGAGCTTTGGACAGGATTCGGCCACTGGAGCTTCGGAGGGAATACTGGAGCAGATCAAGGTGGAGAACAGGGATTCCTATGATTACCGCAGGTTTCTGCAGAAATTTGCGGTGCTGAAAGAGGAGCAGAAGATAGACCCGGATTCTTTTGACTATGGGTTTTACAGCTATGGACTTTCCCTGTACGGCAATATGCCGTTGATCGAACCACAGGAGAGCCGGGAGGTGAAAAAGGTGGAGGAATTTGTCATAGCCATTGACACCTCCATGTCCTGTTCCGGTGAGCTGGTGAAGGCTTTTTTGAAAGAGACGTATTCCATCCTTCGGGAGACGGAGAGTTTCTTTCGGAAGATCAAGATCCACATCATCCAGTGTGATGAGATGGTGAGAAAGGACGACAGGATCACTTCCCAGGAGGAACTGGAGGCATATATGGAACATCTGGAACTGCTGGGGCAGGGAGGTACGGATTTCAGGCCGGTTTTTACCTATGTGGAGGAACTGATGGCAAAAAGAGAATTTACAAACCTGAGAGGACTTTTGTATTTTACTGACGGCAAAGGGATATTTCCCCGGAAAATGCCCCGGTATGAGACGGCGTTTGTGCTGATGCAGAAAGAATATGAAGAGGTTGATGTACCCGCCTGGGCTATAAAAATATATCTGGACCAGGAGGAAATGGAAGCATATAAAGAGGGAATTACTGATGAACATTAAACGAGCAAAACAGGAGATCAAGGACGCTATAGAGGCATATCTGATCAAAGATGAATATGGGGAATACTGTATTCCCTCCATCCGGCAGCGCCCCATTCTGCTTATGGGACCTCCGGGAATCGGCAAGACACAGATTATGGAACAGATCGCCAGGGAATGTGAGATCAACCTGGTATCCTATACCATCACCCACCACACCAGGCAGAGCGCTGTGGGACTTCCCTTTATCAGGGAGAAGGAGTACGGCGGGGAATCCCACTCTGTGACGGAATACACCATGAGTGAGATCATTGCCTCTGTGTACGACAAAATGGAGGAGACAAAGATTCCGGAGGGAATCCTCTTCATTGATGAGATTAACTGCGTGTCCGAGACGCTTGCTCCAACCATGCTGCAGTTTCTGCAGTGCAAGACCTTCGGAAACCAGTCTGTGCCAAAGGGGTGGATCATTGTGGCGGCGGGGAATCCTCCGGAGTACAATAAATCCGTCCGGGAATTTGACGTGGTGACCCTTGACAGGATACGCAGGATCGATGTGGAGGAAGACTTTGGCGTATGGAAAGAGTATGCCTATGGTGCCGGCATACATCCGGCTGTGATCTCTTATCTGGATATCCACAAAGATAATTTTTACCGCATGGAGACCAGTGCGGACGGTCGTATGTTCGCCACTGCCAGAGGATGGGAGGATCTGTCCCAGTTCCTCTATGCCTATGAAAAGCTGGGAAAAAGGGCGGACAGGGAAGTCGTGGGGCAGTACATCCAGCACGGCAAAGCTGCCAGGGATTTTGCCAATTATCTGGAGCTGTTTGAGAAATACAAGACTGATTATCAGATCGATCAGGTACTGGCAGGCCACTTTGAAAACTTTGCGGTGGATAAGCTGAAACTGGCATCTTTCGATGAGAAATTCAGTGTGGTGGGTCTTCTTGTGGGCCGCCTTGGGACCGGATTCTATGCATATTATGAGATGGATCTTTATGTTACAGCCCTTTATGACAAACTAAAAGTCTGGAAGCGGGAGATGGGAGAGGGAAAAGCCCCATCCGGTTCCCTTGGGGATATCCTGAGATGGGAGCAGGCGGAATATGAGAGAAAGGAAAATGCAGGCCAGTTCACCGCGCCGGCGCGCCATGCGGCTGTTAAGATCATGGAGTTTTTAAAGGCACGGCTTTTGGAGTCAGAAATCTGTGAAAAGGACGGCTTGTCACCAGAGGAGATCTTTGCCGGGGCCGCGAAGCATTTCAGACAGGAATCCGAGGAGCGGGAGCGCGTGATCTTAGAGACCGGCAGAGCTTTGCAGAATGCCTTTGATTTTCTGGAAAGCGCTTTTGGCGACAGCCAGGAGATGATCATATTTGTCACTGAGTTGAATACGAATCCGTACAGTATCCAGTTTATCAGTGAAAATGGATGTGACAGTTATTATAAATATAATAAAAAGCTGCTCTTTGAAGAGGAGCAGATGAGTATCTTAAAAGAGCTGGAGGAAATTGAGACGGACTTGTAACTACTTGTGTGCCTTTTTCCATACTTTATGCAGGAGATATTGAGCAGGAGAGAGAGCCGGGATATAATAAGACAAAGCGGATAAAGACGACAGGAGGAGAAAGATGCGTATAGCAGTGTGTGACGACGACGAGACTGCAGTATCTTTTTTAAGAGAGCTGATAGAGAGTTACCCAAAGCAGAAACTAAACGCGGATGGATACAGCAGCGGGGAGGACCTGCTCAGGACCGGGAATATCTATGATCTGATCTTCCTGGACATTGATATGAAGGGCATAGACGGGATCGAGACTGCCAGGAGGATTCGCATTCATGACAGGAAAGTGAAGATCGTATATGTCACCTCTTACAAGGAATATGCAGGAAAGGCTTTTTCTGTCCATGCATTTGGATATCTTCTGAAGCCTGTAAAGCAGGAGAAGATCTGGAAGCAGATCGAGGATGCCTTGCTCTGGCAGGAGGAAGAGGCGCCGGAGGTAAAGCAGGTGGAGTTCACTGCCGTAGAAGGGCTTGTGAGGCTTCCTGTGGATATGATCTATTATTTTGAATATCAGAACCGGCGGATCTATATGAAGGCAAAAGATACCACCTATGAGATGCGGGGGAGGATATCGGATATTGCCGGCAGGATGGAGGAGTATGGATTTTCCGTGCCCCATAAAAGCTTTGTGGTGAATCTGTATCACGTAAAAAATATCAAGGGGTATGAAATCCTCATGATGAACGGAGAGTGGATCCCTTTGTCGCAGAAACAGGCAGTGCAGTTCAAAGAGAAGCTGAGTCTTTATCTGGCGGATAAGATGGGGTAGGAAGAAGGTGGCAGCAGGGTGTTTCAATATATTGTGACAGCGGCGGATTTATTTGTACTGGGATTTCTGTTTTACTGGTTCATGAACAGGATCGGGGAACGGCGTCTGAATAAGGTATGGATCTATCCGGCAGCTTATGGGGCTTTTTCAGCATTTTGTCTGCTGACCCAGTTTTCACGGAGTAACTGGATCATCACGATTTCAATCGTACTGGCAGTGCTGTTTTTGGAGACAGTGCTGTTTAAGCCCACCGGGGCGGCATATTTTTACTGTGTGGTATATTGTTTCGGATTTTTCCTCTGTCAGATCACAAGTATCTATGCTGTGCAGTGGACTTATATGAATATGACTACATGGAATCTCCTGCGGATAGGACTGGAGAAGATAGACAACATGCGGATCGTCCTTCTCCTGATAAAATGGTTTGCGGAATTTTTCTGGACCTTTTTTATTCTCATGATTATAAAAAAAGATGAGGAGAAGGAAAACCGATTCTTTCTCTATAAGCGCCAGTATTTTTTCTTTATGCTGCTTCCCATTTTTTCTGTTGTCTTCATGCTGTCTATTATCTGGATGAGCGCGGATTTTTTTGTTCTCAGGTACGGGTACGGTCTGGTGATACTTAACATCCTTTTGATCTTTGCCATAAATCTGCTGCTTTTGTACCTTTTCAAAGAGACCGGGAAGGGCAGCCGGGCACTCAGGGAGGAAAAGCTTTACAAGCAGGAGTCAGAGCTGCTCTATCAGCATTATAAAACCCTAGAGGAGAGTTACCAGAATTCCAGAAAAGTCATACATGACGCCAGGAATCACATGCAGGCCGTGGCACGTCTCTACGAGAGCGGAGAGACAGACAGGGCAAAGGCCTACGCCGAGGATGTTTTCCATCTGCTGAACCAGACAGGACATACCTGGTATACGAACAACAGGATGCTGAATATCATATTAAATGAGAAGCTGGGACAGGCGTCCATGCAGGATACAAGGCTGGAATTGGATATCTGTGACGGCTGCCTTGACAGGATACGTGAGATTGATATCACCACGATCTTTGCAAATCTTCTGGACAATGCGGTGGAGGCCATAGGGGAGGGGGAGGAGAAACGCCTTTCCCTGCAGATACAAAACATACACTCCTTTCTTGTGATCAAAATGGTGAACTCAAAGGGGAAAAAGAAGGAGAGAGCAGGACAGAAGCATCAGCAGCTGGGGCTGCAGAATGTAAAAAGTGCCTTGGGTAAGTATGATGGGACCATGAAAATTTCCCAGACGGATACAGAGTTTCAGGTAAGCATCATGATACCGGATGAACAAAAAGAAACGTAAAGAGGAGGGGATGACCATGAAGAAAATCCGAAAGAGAGGTCTTCTGTTCTGCGTGATCTGCCTGATCGGGGTACTGACAGCGGGATGCGGAAATAAGCTTTCTGACAAATTTGATGAGGACGAAGTGAAAAAGGCTGCCGAAAATATGGTAGATCAGGTAAATGCCGGAGAATTGGAGGATATATATGAGAACACCTTTGCTCCTGTCATGCGGCAGGCGATCGCTTATGAACAGCTCCAGGAAAATCTGGATTATGTTTTTGACAAGCTGGGAGAGTTTGAATCCTTTGAGAAGATAAGCGTGGCGGGAGGCCAGGATAAGGATACGGAGACACCTTATGCAGTGGTGGTTCTTCTGGCAAAATATAAGGATGGAAAAGCCCAGTATACCATCACTTTTGATACGGGTATGAAATGCATTGGATTTTACGTGAAATAAGAACAACAGCAGTGAAGAATATGAAAAGAGTCCGGTTCGCGCCGGACTCTTTTTAAAGTCTGTCTGTTATTTGAAGAATTGATCTCCGTAGCCGTAATGTTCTACCACATAGTCGATATCTTTGTCACCGCGTCCGCTTAAATTCACAAGAATAGAGCCCTGCTTCATTTCTTTTGCCTTACGCATAGCATAGGCAACCGCATGGGCGCTCTCAATGGCCGGGATTATGCCCTCTGTGCGGGACAGTTTGAAGAATGCGTCCATGGCCTCCTCATCGCTGACGGTATCGTACTGCACTCTGCCCAGGTCACGGAGGAATGCGTGCTCCGGTCCAACAGAAGGATAATCAAGTCCGCTTGCTATGGAATATACAGGAGCCGGTTCGCCCTTGTCGTCCTTTAACATGATACTCTCGAAACCGTGCATAACGCCCTTTTCGCCATACTGCATAGAGGCTGCGTGGTCGCCCATCTTGGTGCCTCTTCCCAGAGGCTCCACGCCTACAATGTCCACAGGCTCATCCACGAAAGGCACGAACATGCCGATGGAATTGCTTCCGCCGCCTACGCTTGCGCATACCACGTCGGGCAGCAGGCCTGTCATTTCCTTAAACTGGTCTTTGGCTTCCTCGCCCACTATGTACTGGAAGTCCCTGACCATGAGGGGGAAGGGATGGGGGCCAACTGCGGAACCGATACAGTAAATAGAATCCTTGTAATTCTTAGCATAAGACTCAAAGGCAGAGTCAACCGCCTCTTTCAGTGTCTTGTTGCCGTGTGTGACAGGCACCACCTTGGCGCCCAGGATCTTCATACGTGTCACGTTTGGAGCCTGCTTGGCAATATCCACTTCACCCATGTGCACTTCACACTCTAATCCAAAGAACGCTGCCGCTGTAGCGATAGCCACGCCGTGCTGACCGGCTCCGGTCTCCGCGATCAGACGCTTTTTGCCGATGAATTTGGCCAACAGCCCCTCGCCCATGCAATGATTCAGCTTATGGGCGCCTGTGTGGTTCAAATCTTCTCGTTTCAGATAAATCTGACAGTTGCCGATAGTTCTTGAAAGGCGCTCGCAGTGATAGACCGGTGTGGGTCTTCCCTGGAACTCCTTGCGGATGCGGCGCAGCTCACTGATGAACTGGGAGGAGTGGCAGATGGTCTGGTATGCGTCTGCGATCTCCTCAAAGGCGGGAACCAGCTCCTCTGTCAGGTAAGCACCGCCGTAAGGACCAAAGCGTCCGTTTCTGTCAGGGTAATGTCTCAGGTATGTTCTGTAATCTACTTCCATTCTTTTTCTCCTTTATGTGAATTCAATATTTTATTCCTGTTCGCCGTGCAGGGCGTCTTTTGCCAGCTTGAAGCCGTTCTGAGCGGCTTTTGTCAGCCAGAGGTCTGCCTTATCTTCATCCTTTTCAACACCTTCTCCGTAGCGGTAGAGGATTGAGAGGTTATACTGTGCGGCAGGTATATTGGCGTTGGCTGCCTTTTCAAAGAGCTGGAATGCCCGCTCCGTGTTGGGAGGGACTGCCTGGCCGCTTAAAAAGTAACCGCCCATGCAGCACATGGCTCGGTAATCCCCCTGCTGCCCTGCTTTTTTATACCAGCCAAAGGCTTTTGAGTGATCTTGTTTTGTACCGATCCCTTCCTCATAACACCTGGCCAGGTTGTACTGGGCATTTTTATTGCCGGTTTCAGCGGCGCGTCTGATATAGGTAAACGCTTTTTTTTCGTCTTTGTCCACGCCTTTTCCTTGGGCATAGAGAAATCCTAGGTGCAGCAGGGCATCCACATGGTCTTTTTTCGCTGCTTTTTCATACCACTGGGCTGCCTGTCCGAAATCTGTCAGGGTGTGTATTCCGTTTTCATAGTAATAGCCCACGGCATACTCCAGATCCTTCTGACCGTTTTCTGCCAGGATTTTCAGTTCTTCCAGAGTAAAATCCATATTTTTTGCGTCCATTGAAAATATCTCCATTTTTCTTTTGACAAATTTTGTAATATAGTGTACTGTTTTTGTAGGAATTAAATCCACGGTTGGAGCCTGTATGATCCGGCCCATTGCTGATATTATAACATAGGAATCGGGATTTATAAACATAAAAAGATGAAGATGACATCGGAGGGATTGAAAAATGCTGGAGCTTAGGGATGTCTCCTTCAAAGTAGAAGAGGAGACAAAGGAGAAAGGGATTCTGGAGCATGTAAGCTTTACTCTGGAGGACAACAGATTTATAGCCATCACAGGGCCAAACGGCGGAGGAAAATCAACGCTGGCAAAAATCATCGCGGGTATTGAGAAGCCCACAGAGGGAAGACTTTATCTGGACGGTGAGGACATCACGGACCTGAACATCACGGAGAGGGCAAAGAGGGGCATCAGCTATGCCTTTCAGCAGCCGGTACGTTTTAAAGGCGTCACCGTGCTTGATTTGATCCGGCTGGCATCCGGGGAAAATATTACAGTCACCGGAGCCTGTCAGTACCTCTCTGAGGTAGGGCTGTGCGCAAAGGACTATATTAACAGAGAGGTCAATGCAAGTCTTTCCGGCGGAGAAATGAAGAGGATTGAAATCGCTACCGTCATGGCAAGAGGCACCAGGATGTCCGTATTTGATGAACCTGAAGCGGGGATCGATCTGTGGAGCTTCCAGAATCTGATTCATGTGTTTGAAAATATGCACAGGGAGATCCACGGCTCTATTCTGATCATCTCACATCAGGAGCGTATCCTGAATATTGCGGATGAAATTCTAGTGATCGCAGACGGAAAACTGGTGAGCCGGGGAAGCAAAGAGGAAGTGCTTCCCGCATTGCTGGAAGGCGTAGATGACTATTCCGGCTGTAAAATCTGGAAGGACGGGGGAGTAAAATAATGGACACGATTCAGAAACAGTTATTAGAGGCAGTTGCCGGGCTGCATGAAATCCCGGTGGGTGCGTACAACATCCGGGCAAACGGAAAGAGCGAGGGCAGGAACAGCACAGAGCATATAGAGATCACCACAAGAGAAGAGGGCGACGGGATCATTATCCGCATCAAGGACGGCACCAAAAAAGAGAGTGTCCACATTCCGGTCATTATGAGCCAGGCCGGGCTTGAAGAGGTGGTCTATAATGATTTTTATGTGGGGGATGACTGCGATGTGACCATCATCGCGGGCTGCGGCATTCACAACGGCGGAGACGCCTCCAGCCGTCATGACGGGATCCACAGCTTTTTCATCGGCAAAAATTCCAGAGTGAAATACGTGGAAAAGCATTACGGCAGCGGAGATGGAAAGGGACAGCGCATTATGAATCCTGAGACCATCATTGAAGTCGGGGAGAACAGTGTCATGGAGATGGATACTGTGCAGATCAAAGGCGTGGACTCCACAAAGCGTATGACCAGGGCAAAATTAATGGATGGCGCCAGTCTGAAAGTTATGGAACGTCTTATGACCCACGGGACCCAGGACGCGGAGAGCCGTTTTATCGTGGATATGGACGGAGAAGATTCAGGTGCCAACATTGTGTCCCGCTCCGTGGCAAAGGATGATTCCCATCAGCTTTTCCAGTCCGTGCTCAACGGAAACGCGGCGTGCAGCGGACATACGGAATGTGATGCCATCATTGTGGGCAATGCCAAGATCAGCTCTATCCCGGAGATCACTGCAAACAGTTCCGACGCAGCGCTCATCCACGAGGCTGCCATCGGCAAGATCGCAGGAGAGCAGATCATAAAGCTTATGACACTGGGGCTTACAGAGGAAGAGGCGGAGGCCCAGATCATCAATGGTTTCCTGAAGTAAAACAGTAATACGACACAACGTCAGCCGGGCAGGTATGCGGGACAAAACCGTATACAACTGCCCGGTTTTGTGCTATAGTTGAAATAGAAACGGCACATTGCCATTGGGGAACAAAAAACATATTTATAGGGAGAGGTTTTTATGATTTACAACAATGTACGCCATGAGTGTAATCTGTATAATTTTTTCTTTGCACCAAGAGGAAACCGAAGGATGATGGAGCTGGGAAGGAAAATTTCCCAGATGTATCTGAACCCCTTTGACCGTATCATCGGTATCATAGGAGCCAAGGATTCCGGAAAAAGTATGATGATCAAAGGTATGTTTCCGGGAATCCAGGTGGTGGACGCAGATGATGAATATGACATCACCAATATGCCCCTGCTGAACGCGGAGGATGTGGGATTCTATACCCCGCGTACTTTCCACGTAGACGCCAGGGCGGCAAGGAAGTATGTGGATCTGGAGACCATCGCTGAGGCTGTGATCAGGGTGACTTCCCAGCACAAGAGGGTGATCGTGGAGCATTTTGAGATCCTGTACCCTGTTCTGAAAAGGAATGCGGATCTGATGATAGGGATTGGCGAGGAGGTCATTGTGACAAGGCCGTCTCTGTTCGGCCCGCTGCCCCAGAATATTGCTGATATTGTGTTTAAATCTCTGATCTACAGAAAGATGGCACACAGTGCAGAGGATCTATTCGGGTATGTGGTCAGGGATATTGAGCGTCCAAGCTATGTCCGGGCAGATATACGCCATGGATTTATGCTGGATTATTCTGAGAAGCCGGTGAATTTTGATCTGGTGGAGATCGAGAAGAAGATGAAAGAGCTGATCGCCCAGGATCTGCCTATTACATATTATGATGAGGAGCACGTGAAGATCGGAGATGATATTATCTCCTGTACCGGACCGTTGATGCATGTGAGCAGTACGGGAAAGATCGCGGGATTTTCTTTGGTGAAAGAGTTTTTCTATGATTCCAAGTTTGGCTACTACATTGTGGCAGGTACTGTGGGACATAAGGAAGAGGAGGACAGTGATAAGCTGAATACCATTGATATACAGGCTGAAGTATAGAGAATAACTGAAAGGCCATTCGGAACCGGAAGACGGGTACGGATGGTCTTTTCTATTGACATATATAAGATTAAGGTGTATTATAATGATATCAAAAAGATATCAAAAAAATACTGCCGGAGGCAGCCTTTCAAAGAGGAGGAAAAATCATGGAAGAAAAAGATGGAACCAGCCCAATGAATAAGAACGTGGAGGAGAGGATCCTGCATCCCAAGTCAGGTATGGCAATGCTGTTTCTGCTGATCGCGGCCATTGTGGGCAGTATTGTGCTGATGATATTTTCAGGGGCAGTTATCTCTCGGAACAGCAGTGCCCTGGCCGGTATCTGTGTGACGGCCGCCATCCTGATCCTGTGTGCAGCTTGTGTGGCACTGGCAGGTCTGAAGGTGATCAACCCCAACGAAGCACTTGTTCTGGCTTTGTTCGGAAAGTATTACGGAACCCTCAATGAGAACGGATTTTACTGGGTAAATCCTTTTGTGACAGGGATCAATCCCACAGTGAGAGCAGTCGGCAGCGGAAGCTCTACTGTGCTGAAAGGCATGGGGATCGAGGCAGAACAGAAGAACACGGAGACAAAAGCGAATAAAAAAGTTTCACTGAAGACCATGACGCTGGACAATAAAAAACAGAAGGTAAACGATGAACTGGGAAATCCCATCGAGATCGGAACGGTTGTCATATGGAAGGTGGAAAATGCCACAAAAGCTGTATTCAACGTGGAGAATTATAAGGATTATCTGTCAATCCAGTGTGATGCATTACGAGAAACGCAGCCAGAAGATATCCCTATGACACAAGTGAGGGCGGTGATGAGCGCTCCCTTCGGGGAAGCAGCCAGGAGGTCGCCAGCATCATGCAGGAGGAACTGCAGGAGAAGGTGGTGGAGGCAGGGATCAAGATCCTGGAAATGCGCATCACCCATCTGGCATACGCGCCGGAGATCGCGTCAGCTATGCTGCAGAGACAGCAGGCGGCAGCAATCATAGATGCCCGTCAGAAGATTGTGGAAGGTGCTGTGAGCATGGTGGAGATGGCCCTCCAGAAATTAAACGACAAAGATATCGTAACGCTGGATGAGGAGCGCAAAGCGGCCATGGTCAGCAACCTGCTGGTTGTCCTCTGCGGTAATAAGGATGCCCAGCCCATTGTCAACAGCGGTTCCCTGTATTAGAGTGGAGTGAAGCCTTCATGGAGAATAAATCGAAGGAAAAACAAAAAAAGCAGGTCCCTCTTCGGCTCTCCGCGTCTCTTTACAATGACCTGGCACAGTGGGCGGAAGATGATTTCCGCTCCGTCAACGGTCAGATTGAATATCTGCTGACAGAATGTGTAAAGCACCGGAAAAAGAGCAGGAAGGGTTCCCCTTTGGAATCTGAAACAGAATAAAAGAAAATCCAGGCAGCGGCCAACAGTTGTGCCGCATTCGCCTGGATTTTTTTGCTTTGTCAGAAATGTTTTCTGTATTTTTTCTCTGCCACATTGATCAGACTGTATAAAACGGCTGCAATGATACATAGAATAACAATGCTCATGATCATGGTATCCAGCTTGAATACCTGGCTGGAATAGATGATCAGATACCCCAGACCCCGTTTGCTCCCGATCATCTCTCCGATGACAACGCCGATCAGACAGAGACCGATGTTGACCTTCATAATGCTTAGGATGAGCGGTACAGAGGAGGGGAGGACCACTTTAAAAAGGGCATCTTTTTTCGTGCCCCTCAGTGTGGAAATCAGTTTTAATTTATCCGGGTCTGTGCCGCAGAAGCCTGTGTACAGGTTCAGGATCGCCCCGAAAATAGCTACAGACAGACCGGCAACGATGATGGTCTTAATATTGCTGCCCAGCCACACGATCAAAAGCGGTGCCAGGGCTGATTTTGGCAGGCTGTTCAGGACTACCAGATACGGTTCCAAAATGGATGAGAGCTTCGGGAAACACCACAAAAGCACTGCGATGGCAATGCCGAATACTGTCACCAGGGCGAAGCTGGCAATGGTTTCCCAGAGCGTGACACCTGTGTGTACGGCAAGGGTTCCGTCCAATATCATGTGATACATGGCCATAACCACCTGGGAAGGGCTTGAAAAGATAAAGGAATCAATAAGACCCAGCCTTGCGCTGCCCTCCCAAAGCGCCAGAAAAGCCAGAAATATGAGGATGCGGATGATCCGCACGATCTGGGAATCACGCCTTAATTTCCGCAGATAGTTCCTCTGTCCTCTGGACATAGAAGTCATTTCAGCCATTGTGGTTTAGCTCCTTCCATATTTCATTAAAATAATTTTTGAATTCCGGAGCGCTGCGGGAAGTAAAAGGCGTGCGGTTGTCAATGGTGAGCACAATGGAGATGATCTTTGTAATAGAGGCTGGACGCTTGCCAAGCACGATAACGCGGTCAGCCATGCTTATAGCCTCCGATATATCATGGGTCACAAGAAGCGCGGTTTTTTCCTCCCGCTTTATGATCTTTCCGATATCATCGCCTACGGAGAGGCGTGTCTGATAATCCAAAGCGGAAAACGGTTCATCCAGCAGCAGCAGATCAGGTTCAAGAGCCAGTGTGCGGATAAGTGCGGCGCGCTGCCGCATGCCGCCGGAAAGCTGTGAGGGGCGTGATTCTTTGAATTTATCCAGGCCGTAATCAGCCAGCAGATGATTGACTTTTTCTTTGGTGTTGGGAGAAACCTTTTTTTGGATCTCCAATCCTAACAGTACATTGCTGTATATGGTGCGCCATTCAAAGAGATGGTCCTTCTGCAGCATGTATCCGATGTTGGTCACCGATTCGCTGAGGGGTTTCCCGTTTAAAAGGATTTCCCCCTCCTCCGGGGTAAGCAGGCCGCAGAGCATATCCAGCAGCGTGGATTTTCCGCATCCCGAGGGACCTACGATGGCCAGAAATTCTCCTTTTTTCACAGAAAAAGATATATGGGACAAAGCGGGTGTTTCACCGGATTTTGTGTGATAGGCATAACTGACATCTTTTACTTCTAAAAGAGGTGTATCCATAAGTTGTCATTCCTTTCTTTTTTCCATCGGCAGGCAGGTGTGAGACTGTCTGTTTTTGGGGTCGGTATACAGTATCATATGATGAAGTGCCGGGGGTTGACATATGGGAAATGGAGGCACTTGTGTTTTTCTTTGATTATTGATAAAATAAGTACGGATTGGGAAACCTATCCGGTAACGGAAACTTTGTTTGACAAGAACAGGAGGCAAAACTATGAGAATTTTATTTTTTGACACCAAAAGCTACGACAGGGCATCCTTTGATAAACAACTGGAACATTATCCGGGAATAGAGATTGATTATCTGAAAACAGATCTGGCACCGAAAACAGCGCCTTTGGCAAAAGGCTTTGACGCTGTGTGTGCTTTTGTAAGCTCCGATGTGGGGGCTGAGACTATGACGGCTCTCCATGAGGCAGGGGTGAAGCTGGTACTCATGCGCTGCGCTGGCTTCAACAATGTGGATCTGGAAAAAGCGGCAGAGTATGGCATCCGGGTTATGCGCGTGCCGGGGTATTCTCCGGAGGCAGTGGCAGAGCATGCCATGGCCCTGGCGCTTACGGCAAACCGCAGGATCCATAAAGCTTATGTAAAAGTGCGGGAGAATGATTTCAGCCTCAGCGGGCTGATGGGATTTAACTTTTACCAGAAGACGGCAGGTATTGTGGGAACCGGAAAGATCGGCGCTGCCATGGCAAAGATCTGCCGTGGTTTTGGTATGAAGGTCATTGCCTATGATGTGTACCAGAATCCCGATCTGGATTTTGCAGAATATGTCTCTCTGGATGAACTGCTTGAGAGAAGTGACCTGATCTCCCTGCACTGCCCTCTGATGGACAGCACCTACCATTTGATAAACCGGGAGACGATTGCCAAAATGAAAGACGGTGTGGTCCTGGTGAACACATCCAGAGGAGGTCTTGTAAAGACAGAGGATCTTATCGAAGGGATCCGTGCCCGCAAGTTCTTCGGCGTAGGCCTGGATGTATACGAGGAGGAGACAAAGAACGTGTTTGAGGACCGTTCCGATGAAATCCTGGAACACTCCACAACGGCAAGGCTTCTGTCCTTCCCCAATGTGATGATCACCTCCCATCAGGGATTCTTTACCCAGGAGGCTCTTGCCGCTATTTCCCAGACCACTCTGGACAATGCTGTGGCCTTTGAAAAGGGTGAGACAAACAGCAATGAAGTTCTGAAAAGGGAATCATAAAATGGAACAGAAAAGAAATTACCAAAGAGAACTGGAAAAAATCCTGGAACAGATAAAAGAAGAGGGGAAAGTACCCACTTTGTTCCTGCATAGCTGCTGCGCACCCTGCAGCAGCTATGTGCTGGAATATCTGTCACAGTATTTTGAGATAACGGATTTTTTCTACAATCCCAATATATCTCCGAAAGAGGAATATGAGAAACGGGAGGAAGAGCTGGAGCGGCTTATAGGATCCATGCCTTTTGTACATAAGCCAAAACTGTTAAAGGGTGAGTATTGTCCCGAGAAATTTTATGAGATGGCAAGAGGCATGGAGGATATTCCGGAGGGCCATGAGCGCTGTTTTGCCTGCTATCAGATGCGCATGGAGGAGGCGGCAAGGCTGGCGGCAGAAGGCGGATACGATTATTTCACCACAACCCTGTCCATCAGTCCTTTAAAAAACGCGGCAAAGATCAATGAGATCGGAGAAAGCCTGGCTAAGAAGTACCATGTCCGGCACCTGCCCTCGGATTTTAAGAAAAAGAACGGATATAAGCGCTCCACAGAGCTTTCAGGGGAATATGGCCTTTACCGTCAGGATTTCTGCGGCTGTGTGTTCTCAAAAAGAGAACGTGACAGGAGAGAGGCGCAAAAGTCATAGACGTGGGGGACAGGGAAAATTTTCTTGCATGGGTCTGCAGATAATGATAAACTGTTACCCATAAGCCGTATATTTAAAGAAAATCAATTATAAAAAAGTGAGGTACAGAAGATGGCTCAGTTATGGGGAGGACGTTTCACCAAGGAGACGGACCAACTGGTATATAATTTTAACGCGTCATTGAGTTTTGACAATAAGCTCTACAAACAGGATATTACAGGAAGTATGGCCCATGCTGCAATGCTGGCAAAGCAGGGCATTATCACAGAGGAAGAGAGAGAGGCGATCCTGGAAGGCCTGAAAGGGATCCTGGGGGATATTGAAAGCGGGAAGCTTGCCTTTTCCCCGGAGTATGAAGACATCCACAGCTTTGTGGAGGCGAACCTGATCGACCGCTGCGGGGATGTGGGCAAAAAGCTGCACACAGGCAGGAGCCGCAACGACCAGGTGGCTCTTGATATGAAGATGTATGTGAGGGACGAGATCGGAGAGATCGACATCCTTTTAAAAGAATTACTGGAGTCTGTCTATAAGGTCATGGATGAGAATGTACATACCTACATGCCGGGATTTACCCATCTGCAGAAAGCGCAGCCTGTGACACTGGCACACCATTTCGGCGCGTATTTCGAGATGTTCAAACGCGACAGGAGTCGTATGGCAGATGCGAAAAAACGACTGAACCTATGTCCTCTCGGAAGCGGTGCCCTGGCGGGAACCACGTATCCTCTTGACAGGGAGTTTACGGCAGAGGCACTGGGATTTGACGGACCCACCTTAAACAGTATGGATTCCGTAGCTGACAGGGATTACCTGATCGAGCTTTTGTCAGGCCTGTCCACCATTATGATGCACCTGAGCCGTTTCTGTGAAGAGATCATCCTCTGGAATTCCAATGAATACCGTTTTGTGGAGATCGACGACGGCTACAGCACGGGCAGCAGTATCATGCCCCAGAAGAAAAATCCGGATATTGCCGAATTGGTACGTGGAAAGACAGGCCGTGTCTATGGCGCGCTGATGTCTATCCTGACTACCATGAAAGGCATTCCTCTGGCGTATAATAAAGATATGCAGGAAGACAAGGAATTCACCTTTGATGCTATTGATACGGTAAAAGGCTGTATTGCCCTGTTTAACGGCATGATCGCCACCATGTCCTTCTGTAAAGATAATATGGAAAAGAGCGCCAAGAATGGTTTTACCAATGCAACAGACGCGGCAGACTACCTGGTGAACAATGGTGTGCCCTTCAGGGATGCGCACGGCATTGTGGGACGTCTGGTGCTTGCCTGCATTGAGAAAAATATCTCCCTGGATGAGATGAGCCTGGAAGAGTATCAGGAGATCAGCCCGGTATTCAAAGAGGATATCTATGAGGCTATCAGTATGAAAAACTGTGTGGAAAAGAGAAATACCATTGGTGCTCCGGGTGAGGCTGCCATGAAGCAGGTTCTGGCACTGCACAAAAAATATCTGGAAGAAAACTAAAAAATGCTTGCTTTTTTCCTGGATTTGTTATAGTATTGTTTAGGAAAAACAAATGTGCGCACAGGGAGAACAAACCTTCCGCACAGAATACATAGACGAGGAGAATTGCCGTATGAGTGAGAAATTAAGAGTTGGTATATTAGGTGCAACAGGAATGGTGGGACAGAGATTTATCTCTCTGCTTGAAAATCATCCATGGTTCGAGGTGGTAACTGTGGCAGCCAGTGCGAGAAGCGCAGGCAAAACATATGAGGAAGCCGTAGGCGGACGCTGGAAAATGGATACTCCCATGCCGGAAGCTGTGAAAAAGCTGGAAGTCATGAATGTATCCGAGGTGGAGAAAGTGGCATCCACAGTTGATTTTGTATTCTCTGCTGTTGATATGAGCAAAGAGGAGATCAAAGCCATTGAGGAAGCTTACGCAAAGACAGAGACACCGGTTGTGTCCAACAACAGCGCACACCGCTGGACACCGGATGTTCCTATGGTAGTGCCGGAGATCAACCCGGAGCACTTTGATGTCATTGAATTCCAGAAAAAACGTCTGGGAACCACAAGAGGCTTCATTGCCGTAAAACCCAACTGTTCCATTCAGAGTTATGCGCCGGTACTCACAGCATGGAGAGAATTTGAGCCATACGAAGTAGTGGCAACCACTTACCAGGCAATCTCCGGAGCAGGCAAGACCTTCAAAGACTGGCCGGAAATGGAAGGAAATGTGATCCCCTTCATCGGCGGTGAGGAAGAGAAAAGCGAGCAGGAACCTCTTCGCCTCTGGGGCGAGATCAAAGACGGCGTGATCGAGAAGGCGGCAGAGCCTGTCATCACTACACAGTGTGTGCGTGTTCCGGTACTGAACGGACATACAGCAGCCGTATTTGTAAAATTCAGAAAGAATCCGACAAAAGAGCAGTTGATCGAAAAAATGGTGAATTTCAAGGGTGCTCCCCAGGAATTAGACCTGCCAAGCGCTCCGAAGCAGTTTATCCGTTATATGGAAGAAGACAACCGTCCCCAGGTTACCCTGGATGTTGATTATGAGAACGGAATGGGTGTGACAGTGGGGCGTCTGAGAGAGGACAGTGTATATGACTACAAGTTCATCGGCCTTTCTCACAACACCGTGCGCGGCGCTGCCGGCGGTGCTGTCCTTTGTGCAGAGACACTGAAAGCCAAAGGCTTTATCACAAAAAAATAAAACTTAAAGTCAGACCGGGGAGCTCCCTCCGGTCTGATTGCATGGAAGAGGAGCTTTTATGAGTAAATCTTTATTTATCGCAGAAAAGCCCAGTGTGGCACAGGAGTTTGCCAAAGCTCTCAAGGTCCAGGCCTCCCGTCATGACGGATATCTGGAATCAGAGAATACCATTGTCACCTGGTGTGTAGGCCATCTGGTCACCATGAGCTACCCGGAAAAATACGACGTGAAATATAAAAAGTGGAGTCTGGAGACCCTGCCTTTTCTGCCTGAAGAATTTAAATACGAAGTCATACCGTCCGTATCCAAACAGTTTCAGATCGTGAGCGGACTTTTAAACCGGGAGGATGTATCCACCATTTATGTCTGTACCGACTCCGGACGGGAGGGAGAGTATATCTACCGCCTGGTTGCCATGATGGCAGAGGTAAAAGACAAGGAACAGAAGAGGGTGTGGATCGATTCCCAGACAGAGGAAGAGATACTCCGGGGAATCCGGGAGGCAAAAGATATCACGGCCTATGATAACCTGTCCGCGTCCGCTTATCTGCGGGCCAAGGAAGACTATCTGATGGGCATTAATTTTTCCCGGCTTCTCTCGTTAAAATACGGAAATGCCATATCCAATTATCTGGGCAGCAAGTACCAGGCCATATCCGTAGGCCGTGTCATGACCTGTGTTCTGGGCATGGTGGTGCGCAGAGAACGGGAAATCCGGGAATTTGTAAAGACTCCGTTTTACCGTGTGCTGGGCAGTTTCTTGGCAGGCGGACACCCCTTTGACGAGGAGTGGCGTGCCGTGGAGGGCAGCCGGTATTTTCAGTCTCCTTATCTCTATAAGGAAAATGGATTTAAAGAGAAAAAACACGCGGAGGAGCTGAAAGCCATCCTGTCCGCTCATCCCCCATACAAGGCTGTGGTGGAGAAGATAGAGAAGAAAAAGGAGAATAAAAACCCGCCTCTTCTCTTTAACCTGGCAGAGCTTCAGAACGAATGTTCCCGTATGTTCAAGATCAGTCCGGATGAGACTCTGAAGATCGTACAGGAACTGTATGAGAAAAAATTGGTCACCTATCCCAGAACGGATGCCCGTGTGTTGTCCACAGCAGTGGCAAAAGAAATACATAAAAATATCGGAGGCCTGCGGGGGTATGTGCATGGGAAGGGTTTTGCCGAAGAAATCCTGGCAGAAGGCAGTTATAAGAATCTGGCAAAGACAAGATATGTGAATGACAAGCAGATCACAGACCATTATGCCATTATTCCCACAGGACAGGGAATGGGAGCTTTGGGCAGTCTGCATCCTTCTGCGGCAAAGGTCTATGAGACAGTGGTGCGCAGATTTTTAAGCATCTTTTATCCGCCTGCTGTGTATCAGAAGGTGAGTATTGTATCTGTCATTGAGAAGGAGAGACTGTTTTCTTCCTTTAAGATCCTGGTTTCAGAGGGATATCTGAAGGTGGTACAGAATTCTTTTGCAAAAAAGAAGGAAGAGAGTGCCCAGGAGGAAGGGGAACAGACAGAGGATACCAGTTTTCTTGAGATACTCCAGACCATCAAAAAAGGCAGTGAGCTGGATATCACAGATTTCCAGATAAAAGAGGGGGAGACATCCCCGCCCAAGCGTTATACCTCAGGTTCCATGATCCTGGCCATGGAGAATGCGGGACAGCTTATAGAGGATGAGGAACTGAGGGCACAGATAAAGGGAAGCGGCATCGGCACCAGTGCCACCAGGGCAGAAATCCTGAAAAAGCTCATGACCATCAAATATCTGGCGCTGAATAAGAAAACGCAGGTTGTCACACCCACTCTGCTTGGAGAGATGATATTTGACGTGGTCAATGCCTCCATACGCTCTTTACTGAACCCGGAGCTTACCGCAAGCTGGGAAAAAGGCCTGACTTATGTGGCTGAGGGGGAAATAACCCCGGACGAATACATGGAAAAGCTGGAGAACTTTGTAAGAAGCAGAACCCAGGGCGTATTAGGACTCAGGAATCAACTGGCCCTGAAACAATTTTTTGACGCAGCGGCCGTATACTATAAAAAAGCCGGAAAATCCGGCGGAAAGAGGTAAAGTAAATGGAACAGCTTAAGATCAGTGAATTATACAGCGATTTGAATCAGACAATGGCGAAAGAACTTCTGGAAAGCAAGACTTATCCCTGGGAGGTGCTTCCTCTCATCAGTGAATTTATTCTGAAATTGGGCAATACGCTTTGTGAGGAAGAGTACGAGAAAAGAGGGAAGAATGTGTGGATCGCCAAGTCCGCAAAGGTTGCCCCCACAGCATTCATCAACGGCCCCGCTATTATCGGCAAAGACGCGGAAGTCCGCCACTGTGCCTTTATCCGCGGCAATGCACTGGTTGGAGAAGGGGCTGTTGTGGGAAATTCCACTGAGCTGAAAAATGTGATCCTGTTTAACAAAGTGCAGGTTCCGCACTACAATTATGTGGGTGATTCCATTCTTGGATTTAAGTCTCATATGGGAGCAGGTTCCATCACATCCAATGTAAAATCCGATAAAAAGCTGGTGGTTGTGAAGGGTGCTGCAAAGAAGATCGAGACAGGTCTGAAAAAATTCGGCGCCATGCTGGGTGATGAAGTGGAAGTGGGATGCGGCTCTGTGCTGAATCCGGGAACTGTGATTGGAAGCCACAGCAACATTTATCCCCTGTCCTCAGTGAGGGGGGTGGTTCCGGCAGACAGTATTTATAAGAATAAGAATGAAGTGGTTGAAAAAATAGAAGGATAGATTATAAGAGAATTTTTTTGACACTCATACTCCATGGGGGTATATAAATAGTACCCTTTCCATAAAGCTTACTATTAGAAAGAAATCCCGAGGCAGCTAGCGCGATATAGAGCAGAATGCTCTGTAACTGTGCATCGCCAAGTGTGTTGCTGTTCACAGAACTGCGTTTTTTGCAGAGCAGTGAATAGCAACAACATAATAGGTATGAAATTATTGAATAAGAACGAATTTCTTTAGGCAGAGTCATAAGCTGATGGAGGTAATAAAAGTGATAAGAGAGGCAGGCATAGATGATTTAAAAGCATTGTTAAAGCTTTATACGCAGTTACATAATAATTCGTTTTCAGAAGATAGTTGTGAGTTAAAGCAATTATGGAAACAGGTTACGGAAGATAAAAATCATCATATTATAGTGGCAGAGGAAGATAATGAAATTGTTTCATCGTGCGTATGCGTTATCATTCCCAATCTTACACATAACCAACAGCCCTACGCTTTTATAGAAAATGTAATAACAGACGAGAAAAATAGGAATAGGGGATTGGCAACCCAATGCCTAGACTATGCGAAGCGTATTGCAGCAGAAAATAATTGTTATAAAATAATGCTTATGACCAGTTCAAAAAAAGAAAGTACACTAAATTTTTATAGAAGAGCAGGGTATAACAGCGAAGATAAAACGGCTTTTATACAATGGCTATAATATTATCATTTGATATTTTTTTGTGGCCCATGCTTACAAAATTTATAAGGGGTTTGCAGTACCTCGATAAAGCTTATAAAAAGTTATAAGGTGATATATTTCATAAATAAGAAGAGCTGTTCATTTGAGAAAAATGGTCAGCTCTTCTTGAACACAGGCAAATGCTGTTTCTTAAACAAAATACATGGAATATAAAAGAAGCAGCACCATGACAGAGAGAACCGCCAGACCTGCGTAAAACAAAGCTCTGCTCACCAATCCGCTGGCATGGCACAAGTCCAGGCTGATGCCGAATTTGAGGGGGTATAAAATACGCACATTCTTATAGTTGAGCATATCGATCATCATGTGGGAGAGCATGGCAGTAAAAAAATAAGGGGTGAGATCAGGGAAGATTCCATATACAATACCGTTTAGGATCACCAGCGCAGGCAGAGAATGCATGAAGGATCTGTGAGGCTGGTTCTTACCAAAGGTACACACACCAAGGAATATTATAAAACTTACGGCAAGTCTGTATAGATTACTCTCTTTTTGAAAACGGTACCGGATTCCCACATTCCATTTCCACTCTGCAAAGAGCAGAGCCGCTATGACCAGTACGGTGAGTATGGAGATTTTATTTAACTGTTCCCTGGATTCTGAGGTGGTTACGTCAATATCGCTGATCACAGAGCCGATGGCGGCTGTGCCCAGACATAATAATAAACTGCTGAGGGTTTGAGGCTGGGTCACGCAGACGGCAGCCGCAGTGCCCACAGATAGATGTGTTTTTCCTGTCATATGTACTCCAATTCTTAATTTCTGTTATTTAAGTCGTGTATGAATGCCCTCTCCACAGCCCGAAGGGCCTTTTAGGGACTGTGGAAAGAAAAGGATATCAGTATTTCAATAGGGCATAGCGTATGAGGAAGAGCAGCATCAAATGTACCGGGTAAAAGAGATAGAAAAAGTATTTGATCTTTCGGCCTCTCTGTCCGTTATACATATTGATGGGGATAAAAGCCAGGCAGGCGGGAGCCTCCCACAGCAGAGAGAGACAGCCGGCAATGGTCCTTTCCAGGGGATAACTCTGGAACAGGTACAGTACGATAATGAGAATGACACCCTTATAACTGTAATCTGTTTTTAAAAGGTATCCAAGCAGAAGACCGGCTCCGGCAGCCACAAGTGCCAGTGCGGGCATCCTTTTGCGTGCTTCATCCATGGCCATGAGTGTAAGGAAACCGATCAGCAGGGTGACCATTACATTTTGATAAGAAAATTCAAGGGCACTGCCGTTAAAGCATAAATCAAAGGGGATTTCCGAGAGAAGGGCAAACAGGGCCAGCCGCAGTGCGTACTTCTTTCTGTTTGAGGTGTGGATAAACCCTTCAACAAGCAGAAAACAGAAGATGGGAAAGGCGATGCGGCCTGTTTTTCTGAGTACCCAGTCAACTTTCCATATGAGAAGCGTGTTCTCATAGGATAGGGCCTGAGGCAGATTCAACTGGTAGGCCTGTATATATCCGTATTCCAGGATGACGGCACCAATATGGTCGATCAGCATGGTGATTATGGCAATGATCTTCAGCGTGGACCCTGAAAAAATAGGGGGCAGAAGCTGCCAGCGGGATGGTCGGAATGATTTTTGGGGCATATAGTGTCTCCTTTATGTAGTATTTCCTATCTATCATATAACTGAATCGGGTATTTTGGCAAGATATGTTTCACAATTTATAGATACACAGCTCTGAATCTTTATGGGTAATGTATTTCAGTGTTACTGTACAAAAACTACACTTTTAGCATACTATGAACAGTAACATTTCGGCGATGTCTGATGACATTTTTTTTATTTTTCTACTTCCATTTTTAATAACTATATGCTATAATAACATCGTTGTAAATCTTAAGGGGCATTAGCGCAGCTGGGAGCGCGCCACAATGGCATTGTGGAGGTCACGGGTTCGAATCCCGTATGCTCCATATCTGATCTGTAACCCGCTGTATAGCGGGACTTTTTTTGTTCAGAAATAAAAATACCCCCTAAGCAGATATTGGTTATTTTCCCTGTCTGCTTAGGAAGCAGCATATCAGTCAAAAGTAAGATGCTGACATGTTGACCGGCTTCGGGCTGCTGCCAGGAGCCGGTATTATTATTTCATAGATTAGTAATTACTGAAGCGTTAAAATCATAGTGTCCTTTTGGCCGCTAAAAGAAAATGCTTCTGATACATCAAGTGTAACATCTGATAAATCGCTGATTTCAAATGCCAGGGCGATGTTCAGAGTAGTTCCGGGCTGAATATTTTTATCATAATTTGATACGGATTCGTTCTCGCTTGAGTCATAATATGCGGAATTACATTCTACCCCATTTTGGTAAGCTGTGATACCGGTTGTGACTAAAGCACTTGTATTATCTGATGAATTATTTGTAAAGTCAAAATAGACCAGTAAGCATTGATTTCCCTCATAGTCATAGGACAGTTCATGATTCGTATATTTTATTGAAAAATCATCACAGGTAAAATCAATGGTTCCGTCGTCAGGAGAAAACTGGACATTGGATTCCTCTGCCGGCTGACCATTTTCATCGGAAAAAGAATTTGCCATATCTTCGCTTACTTTGTTAAAATTTGAAGTTACTACGTTGAGAAAATTATCATCCAGATCAGATATAACCCATTTATCATCTTCCTTCACACATTTTAAATCTATTGAAATTTCATCATATGTATCTTCCAAATCCTGGGTCTTTTCAGAAAACATATCACCTAACATTTTGGTTGCTTCTTCGTCAGACATTTCTTGTCCGCTTAATGCGATCCCCATAGCTTTTGAAAAATATTCCCCCATGATCTGTGATATTAAATCTGTCCCGTCATAGTATTTAATATCAACAGGTACGGTTGCATTGTCACCGTCGATTTTACTTTCCCCCACTGTGTAGGTCATTTTCTCAAGAGTATTGGTAAAGAAATCCTGCATGGATTCTTCGCCCATCAGGTCCTCATCCTCACCTTTCCAGTCAGAGTCTTTGACGTAACCGGCCATGGCCTGCCAGTCAACTTTTTTTAATGATTCCATGAAAGATGCTTTATGCAGGAACACAATCAATTCTTACAACTTTCTTTAGAAAATTTTTAAAAATCCGCCGACCATTTCTTTAAGTCTAACAGTTAAGATAAGATCAACCTAAGGCAAAGAGAAAACAAAGGGGGACTTTTGATGAAGATATTAATTACTACGGACTGGTACGAACCTATTGTCAACGGAGTAGTCACCTCTGTTCTCAATCTGAAAAGAGAATTAGAAGCGCGCGGGCATGAGGTGAGAGTTCTGACACTTTCCGAGACCGGAGCTTCTTATAAATATAATGAAGTATACTATGTGAAATCTATGGATCTGGGATACATTTATCCCAATGCAAGAGCAGTTCTTCCCTACAGGAATCCCTATGTTGGGGAGCTGATCGACTGGGAGCCGGATGTGGTCCATTCCCAGTGTGAATTTATGACATTTCAGTATGCAGTTAAGATCAGCAAAAAATGCGGATGCCCGCTTCTTCACACATATCACACCATTTATGAGGATTATATGCATTATCTTCCGGGGATGTTGGGCAGATATACGGCAGGCCGGAAAGCAGGGAAAAAAGCAGTGGCCGAATTTTCCAGAACGGTTCTAAACAAAACAGACCGTGTGATCGCGCCTACAGGAAAAGTGAAGGACATCCTTTCCACCTATGAGGTAAAGCCTAAGGTGGATGTGATCCCAAGCGGCATTGACCTGAGTAAGTTCAAAAGAACGCTGACGCAGGAAGAAAAGAACCTGAGAAAAGAAGCTTTAGGCATTCCAGAGCAGAACAGGGTTCTTGTCAGTGTGGGAAGACTGGCTAAGGAGAAGAATCTGGAGGAAATTCTGGAATACTTCGCCAGACTTCTGGAGGAAGGAGCAGAAAACATGACTCTTTTGATCGCAGGGGACGGACCAAACAGAGAAGATTTGCAAAATTTGTCAATAAGTCTGGGGATTGAAGATCATGTCCGTTTTACAGGAATGATCGCTCCGGATGAAGTGTGGGCTTACTATCAGTTAGGCGATGTTTTTGTATGCGCGTCCAACAGCGAGACACAGGGCATTACCTATATTGAGGCTCTTGCAAGCGGTGTTCCTGCGCTTTGCAGAAAGGACGAATGCCTGGAAGGTGTCATAACGGATGGCTGCAATGGTTTCCAGTATGAGACGTATGAGTATTTTCACATGCATCTTTCCTATCTTCTGGAGAATGACACAAGAAGACAGGAGATGGGGGTAATGGCAAGAGAAATGGCTGAGGAATTTTCAACCTGGAATTTCTGTACTATGGTGGAGCGTGCCTACAGAGCGGCCTGCCGGGAAAAAGAGCAGATTCCCGTATATGGAAGCGCAGAACGCACTGCCTGGGGACGTACCATGATGAAACGTATGATGAGGAGGGCTTCTTAATATGATGAAAATTAATATGATGTCAAAGGCAGATATGGTAAAGGGACAAGGTGTTCTTTCCGCACATGATGAGCAGGTGGCTCTGGCAGGGCAGGTTTTGAAAGGGCAGTTTGAAGTGCTGAACAACGCGAAGGGATCCTGTGAGATCACGCACTATCATTCCATCAATCCGGAATTTTATCTGGGTATAGGCCGCAGAAAACGGCAGGGAAAAACAGTAGGTTATGTGCATTTTCTTCCGGAGACAGTGGAAAACAGCATTCATCTTCCACGGTTTATGAAAAAAATCTTCTACCGCTATATGCTCTCCTTCTATAAGAGGATGGACAAATTGGTGACGGTCAATCCCTATTTTATTGAACGCCTGGCTCATTACGGAATTCCAAAAGAGCGGGTGACCTATATACCGAATGTAGTGTCTGAGGAGGAATTTTATCCCCTTCCCCGTGAGGAGAGAGCACGTATCCGCAGGGAATACCGCATCAGCAAAGACGCTTTTACGGTACTTTGTGTAGGCCAGCTCCAGAAACGAAAAGGTGTGGTTGATTTTATAGAGGCAGCAAAAAAGATGCCGGATTGTATGTTTATCTGGGCAGGAGGATTTTCTTTCGGAAGGATTTCAGACGGCTATGAGGAGATTAAGAAAATGATGAAGCATCTTCCCTCCAATGTGCGTTTCCTGGGAATCGTGGACAGGGAGAAGATGAATGAGATTTACAATATGGCGGATGTGATGTTCCTTCCGTCCTACGAGGAATTATTCCCTATGACGATATTGGAATCCATGAACTGTGCAGTTCCGGTTCTGGTGCGGAACCTTCCTATATATGACCCGATCCTCTTTGACTATGCACTCAGGGGAGACGGTATGGATGCTTTTGTCAGCACCCTGAAGCAGCTCAGGGAAGATCCTGATTTTTATCAGAGAAGCGCTCATGCATCCTTTGCAGGTCATGAATTTTACAGCAGGGAGCATGTGGGGCAGATGTGGAAAGAATTTTATGAAAAAACGGCAGCGGAGGTAAAGCATTCAGCTCCTGCGCACTGGAAAGGAGGAAGAGTATGGAGACAAAAAGAACAGCAGTTCTCATGAATATATGCACCATTGCAGGTTTGATAGGAATGGGGATTTTCATTTTTTATGGGATACAAAGCGGGATTTTTGTATCTAAAGAGGCCCTGGAACTCTTCCTCAATAACTGTGGTGTGTGGGCGCCGGTCCTGTTTGTTTTGATCCAGATCGTGCAGGTGGTGATTCCTATACTTCCGGGTGCCATAGGGTGTCTGGGCGGAGTGCTGATCTTCGGGCCTGTGTGGGGATTTGTGTATAATTATGTTGGTATCAGCATTGGTTCTATACTGGCTTTCATGCTCTCCAAACGGTATGGCAGACCATTTGTGCGGAATATGATAGGGGAGAAAAATTATGACAAATACATTGGATGGCTGAGTAAGGGAAACGGGTTTGACAAGGCCTTTGCAGTAGCAATTTTTCTCCCGGTGGCACCGGATGACCTGCTCTGCTATATTGCAGGCCTGACCAGGATGACACTGAAGAAATTTACAGCGATCATCCTTTTGGGAAAGCCCGGCTCCATTCTCTTATACAGTCTGGGACTGACCGGTATCATGGAAGTATTAAAAGCAGTCTTTTGACAGGGCTGACGTCCTTTCTGCAAAGCATTGAAACGCGGCAGAAAGGGCGTTTTTTCTATGTATATTATGTAGAATCAGAGCAGTTACAAAGATACAGTGTGCAGGGGTGTGGAGCAGTTATTGTAGGAAAATTACAAATAAAAAGAAAAATTGAGGAATGAATATTGTATAAATCCAATGATTCATGTATAATGAAATAGATAATTCTAAGTAATATTGACGAATCTGCACGATGCTGTGCGGAATGACGGAAAAGGAAACTATGTGGATTCTCAAATTTAAACCGGTAGACTGTAAAAATTGTTATAAATGTGTCCGCCATTGTCCTGTGAAGGCGATCCGGATCAAGGACCATCAGGCGCAGATCATGCAGGATGACTGCATTCTGTGTGAGAAGTGTACGATCATTTGTCCCCAGCATGCAAAGGCAGAGAAGAATGATGTGCCCAGCCTGAAAAGGATGATCGCCGAGGGATGTCAGCTTGTGGCAAGTGTAAATCCCACCTATGCGGCAAAATACGGACCAGGCAGTTTTCCGGCACTTCACGAAGCATTTCTGAAATTGGGATTTACAGATGCCAGAGAAGCGGCGGAGGGCACTTATCTGGTGAGAAGGGAATATGAGCGGATACTTGGGGAAGGGCAGATGGATGTGATGATCACTTCCGTATGTCCCGCGGTTGTGCGTCTTGTGCGGAGCAAATATCCGGAGCTTGCCAAATATTTACTTCCGGTATTATCACCCATGCAGACACACGCAAAGTATCTGAAAGAGAAGAACAGAGACTGCATTCCCGTATACATAAGCCCGTGTATATCTCCGGTTGCGGAGATTTCTGAGAAAAACAATTATTCTGCCTATGTCATATCCTTTGAAGAGCTGGACGCCTGGCTGGAGGAAAACAAAATCCAGGTAGAACCAAAGCAGGAGGTATCAGATCCAAGGCTTTCCAGGATGCGCGCCATGAGCGGCGGCATTACAAGAATTATCAGAAAAAATGAAGATTATACCTATCTTAGCATAGATGGTGTGGAAAACTGTATGCAGGTCCTGGAGGAACTGCGGGAGGGGAAGATACATAAGTGTTTCCTGGAGCTTAATATCTGTGAAGGAGGCTGTATCGGAGGCCCATCCTTCCAGAAAGACAAGAGCCGCAGAATGAAAGCTTCCATGGATGTGATGAAAGCTTCCATGAAAGACCCGTTTCGTCCGGACGATGAAGCCGATTTTAATCTGCCCGTGGGTATGAACCTGGAGCGGGAGTTTATTGAAAAAGAAGTCATCCATCCCAATCCCACAGAGGAAGAACTTCAGGTGATCTTAAAAAAGATGGGAAAGGCTACCCACCAAAAGGAATTAAACTGCGGTGCCTGCGGATACAACACCTGCAGG